>CAZTMR010000049.1:0-10331 GCA_964615345.1 uncultured Dehalococcoidaceae bacterium
ACGGAAAAGACCTGACCCGCGGGGACAAGGTGGCCCTGAAGACCGCCATCGGTATCATCGCCGCGCAGAGCATCGGCGAGCCGGGGACGCAGCTCACCCTGCGCACCTTTCACACCGGGGGAGTCGTCGGGCTGGATATTACCTCCGGCCTGCCGCGCGTGGAAGAGCTCTTCGAAGCGAGAACTCCCAAGGGGCAGGCGCTGGTTGCCGAAATCGGCGGTATCATTGATATAGTTGCCGACGATGAAGGGGGGAGAAAGATAAGGATAATCAGCTCCGAGGTGTACCGGGACGACTACCCGCTTCCTACGGGCTGGCAGGCGGCGGTAAAGAACGGGCAGTGGGTGGACATCGGCACGGTGCTGGCCAGTGAAAAGGGAAAGGCGAAAGCGGGCAGCGGGGAGGAGGCGGTGGTGCCGGCCTCAGAGCCCGTCCGGGCGCGCATTGCCGGTGAAGTAAGCATCAAGGGCAAGACGATATCCATCAGCTACGAGGAGAAAGAGGCGAGGGAGTACCCCATTTCCAGCACGAGTATGTTGCGCGTCCAGAGCGGCGAAGAGGTAACCGCCGGGCAGCGGCTGACTGACGGGTCAATAAATCCCCAGGACATACTGCGGATTCTGGGCAGAGAAGCGGCGCAGAAATACCTGGTGGACGAAGTGCAGAAAGTGTACCGCTCCCAGGGCGTGACCATAAACGACAAACACATCGAGGTCATCGTCCGGCAGATGCTGACCAAGGTACGCATTGATTCCGCGGGGGATACGGATATGGTCCCGGAAGAACTGGTGGACCGTTTCATCTATGAAGACATCAACGCTCGGGTGCTCGCCGAGGGAGGCGAACCGGCCACCGCCCACACCGTGTTACTGGGCATCACCCGGGCCTCTCTGAGCACGGAGAGCTGGCTGTCAGCGGCCTCTTTCCAGGAGACGACACGGGTGCTGACCGAGGCAGCGGTCTACGGCAAGGTTGACCGGCTGATAGGTCTCAAGGAGAACGTGATTATCGGCAAGCTGATTCCGGCCCATTACCAGATGGAGGCAGCGGCAGAGCTGCCTCCGGGGGGGGAAGAATACGAAGAACTCCTCGAGCTTGAAATCAGCGCCGAACAACCCCCGGACATTTTGAATTTCCTGGGTGAAGAAGGGGCAGACGAGGCAACGGACGACGAGGGAGAAGCGGCGGAAGAACCGGAGACGGAACCGCCCCAAGACGAAGAGCCAGACCTGTCCGCTGATGAAGAAGGGCGGGCTGACCGGGAGGAATAAGGAGGTCAAACCATAGACCGCATCATATCCGGCAAACCGGATGCCGAAGACAGCCCGCTGGATACCAGTCTGCGGCCCCGCTACCTTGGCGACTTCGTCGGCCAGGAGAAGATAAAGGATAACCTGAACATAGCCATCCGGGCGGCGAAAGGCCGGGGCGAAACGCTGGACCACACCCTGCTCTACGGGCCGCCGGGCCTGGGCAAGACCACCCTGGCCCACATCATCGCCGCCGAGATGGGGGTCAATATCCGGGTTACGTCCGGGCCGGCGATAGAACGCACCGGCGACCTGGCCGCGATTTTAACCAACCTGCAGGAAAGAGACCTCCTCTTCATCGACGAGATTCACCGCCTCAACCGGGCGGTAGAGGAAGTCCTCTACCCGGCGATGGAAGACTTCGCCCTGGATATCGTCATCGGCAAAGGGCCGGGGGCCCGGAGCCTGCGTCTGAACCTGCCCGGTTTTACCCTGATTGGCGCCACCACCCGCTTCGCCATGCTGAGCGCCCCCCTGCGCGACCGGTTCGGCGCCGTCTACCGCCTCGACTTTTACGACCAGCCGGCCATAGAGTCAATCCTGAAACGTTCCGCCCGCATCCTGGAGATAGAGGCGGAGGAGGAGGGTCTCAGGGAAATAGCCCGCCGGGCGCGGGGGACGCCGCGGGTGGCGAACCGTCTGCTCAAGCGGGTACGGGACTACACCCAGGTGGTTGCCGACGGCACCGCCACCAGCGGGGTGGCGAAAGAAGCCCTGGCCAGGCTGGCGGTAGACCCGATAGGCCTGGACGAGGTAGACCACAAGGTGCTACGTACCATCGTGGAGAAATTCAACGGGGGGCCGGTGGGGCTGGAAACAATCGCCGCCGCCATCAGCGAAGAGCCGGATACCATCATGGACGTCTACGAGCCTTACCTGCTTCAGCTCGGTTTCCTGGAGCGCACGCCGCGGGGGAGGCTAGCCACCCGGCTCGCCTACGAGCACCTGGAGATGCCCTACCCCCGGGAGAAGCCCCCGCAGGGCAGTCTCTGGTGAGCGGAGAGGCAACCCGCCAGCGCGGCAGAATAAAGAGGCAGGAGTAAAGCCAGATGATAAAAGCGGTGATAGAACGGCGCGTCAAGAAGGGCACGGATATATCCATACTGCTGGCCGAACTGAGAACGGCGGCCCTGGCGAGCTACGGCGGTTACCTGGGCGGAGAAACGCTGGTCAGCACGGAGGACAGCTTGGATATCATCGTTATCAGCAGCTGGCAGAGCCGGAAAGACTGGGAAGAGTGGGCCGGCTCTGAAATACGAAAGATGATATACGATAAGATTGCCCCGCTGCTGGAAGGAGCGCCCAAAGTCAGGACCTACGAGTTACTGGCTACCGAGGGATAGAGCAGGCGGGGCGGCGGGGACTCCGGCCAGGTTCAGCCTGAGAAGCGGCGGACGACGGCGCCTGAGAATAATGAGATGGAATCTATTCTGGTTCACGGCTGCTGCGCCCACTGCGCCGCCTATACCGCCCGGTACTGGCGGAACCAGGGGTACGCGGTCAGCATTTTCTGGTACAACCCGAATATCCACCCCTACACCGAGCACCAGCACCGCCTGGCGGCGATGAAATCCCTGACGGAGGAGCTGGATTTGCCGCTGCACGTGGAAGGGGACTACGAAGTAACGGAGTACTTCCGCCGGGTGGCGGGGCGGGAAGAGAAACCGGAGCGCTGCCGGCAGTGTTTCCACCTCCGCTTGACCAGGACCGCCGGGGCCGCCACCGAAAGAGGGTTCCGTGGGTTTTCCACCACCCTGCTCATCAGCCCCCACCAGGAGCACGGGCTTATCCGGGAAGCGGGCGAGAAAGCGGCGGCCGGAGCGGGCACGGAATTCTTTTACGCTGACCTGCGCAAACGGTATTCCGACAGCCGTCACATCTCCAAAAAGATGGACCTTTACCGGCAGCAGTACTGCGGCTGTCTTTACAGCGAGTGGGGGCGCTACGCGGGTAAAGAGACGGAATGAAGAAAGAAGCGGGGGAGTCCTGAGGACTCCCCCGCTTCTGTTTTGCCTGTCTGTCCGGTTAGAACGACAGGAAGCCGTCCATACCGCCCGGACGGAGTCCGCGCATTGCGTTAGAAGGCCCCGCCTGCGGACCGCGGCTGCCGCCCATATCCGGGCGGGCCTGGAGCCATTCCCGGATTCTACCGGCCTGCTCCAGGCCGAAGCGGGCCGGCTCCCGGGCCGGTTCCGGCAGGTCAACGACATCCGGAGGGCCGCGACGCTGACCGAAGCGGCCGTCCGTACCGGGCTGGTCCGGCCGGTGCGTAAACCGGAAAAGCTGCCGGAAGAGCCCGGGTTCGAGAGCATCCGGTTTCTGCGCCCACCATTCCAGCAACTCATCGGCCTCTTCCTGAGTTATCAGGTCTTCTTCCAGAGCTCTGGCCACGGCGCGAGAAAAAGCCTCTTCCCACCTCTCCGCCGCCATTTCCTGGCGGGCCTGAGCGACGGCCTCTCTCAGGTCTTCCTCCGGGATACCAAGAATCCCGGCCACCCGGGACAGGACTCCCTCATCTTCCCCCCGGGCCAGGAACTGCTGCACCAGCGGCAGGACTCTATTCATTTGCGCCGAATTCTCGGCTGCCTCACTGGCAGGCCCTTCTCCCGGCAGCGCGCTTTCGTCTTCCTGGGCGAGGACCGCGGCCGCACCGCCGATGGACAGTACCATCAGGGCAGCCAGCGCGGAGAGCAGGACCCTCATTTTCCGTGACATTCTCTTTTTCCTCCTTTCAGATTATCTCCGTGGCAAGCGGTATCTGCCGTTTTCCGGCGATAACCGCACCGTTTATTTCCTCAGTCCGCGATGCTGTAGGCGATCTGGACGTTGATGGAGACTTCCATCTCGCCGGGGCTTATGGGGGTGGGCACCGGGGCCGGTGCTTCCGCAGCGGCAGCATAAGTCCGCTCGGCGTACATGGGAACGGGCACGTATGCGTTCTCCGAGATGTAGGTGGGCTGTCCCAGTTCAATGCCGGCCTGCCCGGCGAGCTGTTCCGCTTTCGCCTGTGCGTCAGCAATGGCTTCCTGCCGTGCTTGCGACTGATACTGGGAAGGGTCTTCGATGGAAAAGGCCACGCTGTCTACACGCGTCAGGTCTCCACCAGCCGCAGCGACAGCATCGACGACCGCACCCACCTCGTCTATGGTCCTTATCTTGGCGATAACGATATTGGTTACCCGGTAACCGATGACCGTCTCTTGCCCTTTGCCCTCGTCCCAGCGGGTTAGCCGCTGGATATTGAAGGAACGGGTCTGGATATCTTTTGCCGCGACACCATTGTCCTCAAGAGCATTCATCACGCTATCCATCGCACTGGCCGCCTGAGACTGCGCTTCGGCGACACTCTCTTCCCGGGCTTCGATACCGAGCTGCACAATGGCGATATCAGGGACGGCGGTTACTTTGCCGTTGCCGTTGACCCAGATACCCTCCTGCTGGCCGCTCAAGCTGACCCGGATGCCCGAAGGGATTTCCGACAGCCCGACGCTGCCGTTGCCGGCGCAGCCACCGAGCACCGCCAGCATAATTACTGTCCCGGCCACCACCCCGGAGACCATTAACCAGAACCTTTTCATAGTTCACCTCCGCTTTTTTACTGGTTCACAGAATATAACGTAAAAATAGCCGCCCGGTTAGCGGCTATTTTTACCAACTTCAAACTTTCTTCCGGAGCGGCAGAAAAGGAGTCCCCCACCCCGGAGAAGAGCAAGCTATCCCGGTAACCGGTAATAAGGAAATAAGAAAAAACACTGACGGGAAACGGTAGAGCGGTCTATTCTCCGTTTTCTCTGAGGACTTCCAGCAGACGCTCATAAGCGTCATCCGACCTGGCGATGGCCCGGAGTAGCGCCGGCCGGGCTTTCTCCGGGACTCTCTCCAGAGCGTCGCGGAGGACCTCCGAGTTCCGGATGGCGTTGCGTATCATTATCATCCTCAACCGGGCTTCCCGGTCGAGCCCGGCGAGTTCTTTCTCGTCTTCCGGAGCTTCACTTGCCGCCCCGGGCCTTCCACTTCCCTCCGGCGGCGCCGGCCTTTCCGGCGATTGCGGTCTTTCTTTTTCTTCCTCTTCCGGCTCCAGGGTGGTTATCTCCGGGGTTTTACCGGGCAGAGGGGAGGGCGGAACGGCGCTTATTTCCGGCCTCGCCTCGGGCGGTGGGGGGGTGGCCGGCTCCGGAACTTTATCAGCGGGCGGTGCGGGCGGCGCCGGGGCGACTCCCGGGGCTGTCTCCGGAGAAGGAGGGGTTGGGGCCAGCAGGGCCTGCGGGGGCGGGGCTACCACCACTCCCCGGCCGGTACGGGCCGCCATCAAATCGGCCGCCCGGTCAAGGTAGGTATTGAGACGCCGGGCGGTACTCTCCACTTCCCCGGACTTGCCCTTATCCGCCATAGCGATGATTTCATTCACGCGCCTGTCCGCCAGTTCCAGGTAAAGCTCTGCCTTGCCCAGTTCCGAGGGCGTCAGCGTCAGCCGCACTCTTTCCGTGGCCAGTTTCACCGGGTAGAGAAACTCGTCCGGCATACTGTCAGTGGACGCGGCCACGGTACCGCTGCTGGCCACCACCAGCACCAGAACGGCGATAATGGCCGTCGCCCAGCGCGGCTGCCAGCGGAAGAGGGAAAACCGGCGTTCTCTCTTTTCCGCCATTTCCTGAAGGGCGGCGCGCATCTGGTGGCGCGCCCTCTCCCGGAACTCGGGGCGGGGCCGGATGGAGGAGGCTTTACCGGCAAAGGCGGAGGCACGGAGCAGCGGTTCCAGCTCCTCCGCCCATCGCGGGTACCGCTCCAGGCACTGCGCCACGGTCTCACCGCCGGTGAGCATCCGCTCCAGGCAATCTTCCAGGATATTGTCCAGTTCTTTCCGGTCTTTCACTGTCCTTCCACTACCATTACCCGCCGCAGGGCGGCGACGGCGCTGTGCTGCAACGCCTTGATTGCTCCCTGGCTTTTGCCCATAATCCGGGCTACCTCGGCGATGGGCAGGCCGCCGGCAAAGCGCAGAGAGATAACCTCCCGCTGGGCGCCGGTCAGTTTCTGCGTGGCGGCAACCAAATCAGCAATCTCCAGGTTCCGCTCTGCTTCCGTGCCGGGATTACTGCTGCCGGAGGCCAGCGATTCGTTCAGGGGGACCGTGACCTGCTTCGATTTTTTCCGGAGGTAGTCCACAATCCGGTTATGGGCGATACGAAACAGCCAGGCCGAGAAGGGTGCGCCTTTCCACTTGAAGGAAGAGATTGATTTAAAGGCGCTTAGAAAGACCTGCTGTGTCATATCTTCCGCCTCGGTTCTTTCTCCTATTTTGAGAACAATATAGCGGTAAATGCGGTCAAAGTTCTCCTCGTAGATTTGAGTTAAAGCCGCCTGGTCGTGCTGCTGCGCCCGCCGGACGAGGCTTTCCTCATCTTGCACCTGACAACTCCCTGCCGGCCAAACACATTGCCAGAGCAACCGTTTCAGCCGGTAAAAGTGGCGTTACCCTGTGCATATAGTATAACGAAAGAACCACCGGAAAGATAGGCCGCGGGAGATATCCGGCGCGGCAGATTATATTTATGTAAATCAGAAACGCCCACGAAGAGCCCGCAGCACGTTGCGGTATGCAGTATAATGAGAAAGTATGACGCAGGCCACCAGTGGAGAGACGAACTACCGGATAGTATTAGCGATAATCACGATGGGCTCCTTCCTGACGCCTTTCATGGGGTCTTCCATCAACATCGCGCTGCCTTCTATCGGCCGGGAGTTCAGCATGGACGCGGTCCTGCTGGCCTGGGTAGCCACGGCCTACCTGCTGGCGGCGACGGTATTCATCCTGCCCTTCGGTCGGGCGGCCGATATTTACGGGCGGAAAAAGATTTTCACCGCCGGCATCCTTACCTTCACCGCTTCATCCGGGCTGGCGGCGCTGTCCACTTCCGCGGCGATGCTCATTGCCGCCCGGGTGCTGCAGGGAATCGGCGGGGCGATGACGTTCGGCACCAGCGTGGCCATCCTGACTTCCGTCTTTCCGGTGGAAGAGCGGGGGAAAGCGCTGGGGATAAACGTGGCGGCGGTCTACGTGGGACTCTCTCTGGGCCCTTTTCTGGGCGGGCTGCTCACGCAGCATGCCGGCTGGCGGAGCATATTCTGGCTGAGCCTGCTCCTGGGGCTGCCCGTCATCATCTATCTCCTCTGGAAAATGAAGGGGGAATGGGCGGAGGCGAGGGGAGAAAGGTTTGACCTGAGCGGTTCGCTGGTCTACGGGGTGGCGATTATCGCCTTAATCTACGGCCTGTCCCGGCTGCCGGAGCTGACCGGCGCGCTGCTGATAGGCGGCGGCGCGGCGGGGATAATAGTCTTTACCTGGTGGGAAAGCAGGACACCAAGCCCCATCCTGCATATGTCTTTATTCCGGCATAACCGGGTCTTCGCTTTCTCCAACCTGGCGGTGCTGATAAGCTATAGCGCCACCTTCGCGGTGGCTTTTCTGCTCAGCCTCTATTTACAGTACGTCAAGGGTTTCAGTCCGCAGAGCGCGGGCATCATCCTGGTGGCAATGCCGACGGTACAGGCGGTTTTCTCTCCGTTCGCCGGGCGGCTGTCAGACCGTATTTCCCCCCAGATAATCGCTTCGGCAGGAATGGCCATCACTGCCGCCGGCCTGGGCCTGCTGATATCAATAAGTGAACAAACGGCGGTCGGGTTCATCGTGGCCAGCCTGCTGGTCCTGGGTTTCGGCTTCGCTCTTTTCTCTTCGCCGAATACCAATGCCATTATGAGCGCGGTGGAAAAGCGCCATTACGGGGTGGCTTCGGCAACCATAGGCACGATGCGGCAGGTGGGGATGATGTTCAGCATGGGAATATCAATGCTGATAATCTCCCTTTACCTGGGCAAGGTGGAGATTACGCCGGAGTACCACGCCGTTTTCACCAGCAGCCTGAGAACGGCGTTCCTCATCTTTGCCGTGCTCTGCTCCGGCGGGGTGTTCGCCTCGCTGGCACGAGGGCGGGCGGGCAGAACGGCTGGATAATATGTGCTACAATTACAGGTGAGACCAGGAAGTTACGGGGGGAGGACTTTGGCTTATTATGTGCGTCTGATGCGCCGGGAAGATATCCCGCAGGTCAACGAGATTGACCGTGACGTCTTTGCCGCCCAGTGGCCGCCGCCGAACTACCTGCGCGAGCTGCAGAACAAGCTCGCCCGGCACGTGGTGGCCGGTGACGGCGCCCGGATAATTCCGGCGCCGGAGGCCAGGGTATATTCGGGAAGAGGCCTTTCCGGGCTGACTTCCCGGCTGCGAAAACTGTTCCACAACGGCTCTCCCGCCGGCGGCGAGTTCCTGCTGGGCTTTGCCGGTATCTGGGTACTGGCGGATGAAGCCCACCTGACCAACATCGCGGTGCGGACCCCGTACCAGGGCAGGGGAATCGGAGAACTGCTGCTGATTTCGATAGTTGACCTGTCCAGAGCGCTAAAAGCCCGGATGATTACCCTGGAGGCGCGGGTCTCCAACAAGACGGCACAGAACCTCTACGGGAAGTACGGTTTCAGAGAGGTGGGGACGCGCCGCGGCTACTACACGGATAACCGCGAGGACGCGGTGATTATGACCACGGATGATATCACCTCGGCGGCGTTCCAGACCCGTCTGAAGCGGCTGAAGCTGGCTTACGCCCGGAAGCACGGGACAAGGATAGAAGAAGCGGTGGCTACCGGGTAAGGGGTTTTCCGGAGGAGAGGCGGACCGGGGACGCGGGCAGAATTTTTTGACCGGGGGCGGGCGGCGTGTTAGAATTATAGCACGTAAGCGCGGGAGGAGAGTGATGTCAGGTCATTCCAAGTGGGCATCAATCAAGCACCAGAAGGGCGTGACGGACGCGCGGCGGGGTAAGCTTTTCACCAAACTCACCCGGGAAATAATCGTGGCCGTACGTGAAGGCGGCAGTAATCCGGATTCCAATTTCCGGCTGCGGCTGGCGATACAGCGGGCGCGCGACAGCAACATGCCCACGGAGAACATCGAGCGGGCCATCAAGCGGGGCAGCGGTGAGCTGGGGGGAGCGAGCCTGGTGGAGATAGTCCTGGAAGGTTACGGGCCGAGCGGCACGGCGATAATGGTGGAAGCCCTGACGGACAATCGAAACCGCACCGTCCAGGAGGTGAGGAGTATCTTTAATAAGGCAGGCGGCAGCCTGGGAGAGAGCGGCTGCGTGGCCTGGGTCTTTGACGCCAAAGGGCTGCTCACGGTGAAAACGGACGGGCTGGACACCGACGAGCTGGCGCTGAGCGCGATTGACGCTGGCGCCGACGATGTCAAGGTGGAGGACGATTACGTGGAGGTATACACCCGACCGGAGGATATGCTGACGGTGAGGACAGCCCTGGAAGGGAAGGATATACCGGTCGATTCGGCGGAAGTAATGAAGCAACCCAAGACGGTAGTCAAGCTGGAGGAAAGAGATGCGGTGCAGACGCTGAAGCTGCTGGACCGGCTGGAAGAAATCGACGAGGTGCAGAATGTCTCCAGCAATGCCGATTTCCCGGATTCCGTCCTGGAGCAGTACCAGGCGCAGGCCTGAGGCGGACAACCATTAACCGGGAGAAGATGAGAATTCTGGGTATAGACCCGGGGACCAGGGTGACGGGCTACGGGGTGGTGGACAGCCGGGGAGAGGAAGTGGCCTTTATCGATTGTGGCGCCCTGGTCAGTGATGAGCGCTCTCCGATCGGGGAGCGTTTGCATTATCTGTACCGCCGGGTGGGAGAGATAATATTAAGGTACCGGCCGGACGCGGTGGCGGTGGAACAGCCGTTCGTCGCCCGCAACGTACGTTCGGCGCTGGCCATCGGCCAGGCACAGGCGGTGGCCCTGCTGGCGGCGGCGGAGAGCGGCGTGCTCGCCCGCGAGTATACGCCGGCCCGGGTCAAGCAGAGCGTGGCCGGCTACGGGGCGAGCGGCAAGGAGCAGGTGCAGGAGATGGTGCGGCTGCAGCTAGGATTGCGGGAAACACCGCGACCGGAGGACGCTGCGGACGC
>CAZTMR010000050.1:0-10279 GCA_964615345.1 uncultured Dehalococcoidaceae bacterium
TAGTTTATCACGTTCAAATCGTGCCTGCACCATCAGAAAATCCACGGATCGGGGTTGTCTGGAGTGTCTTGACTATTGCCCGCTGGAGGCCATTACCTCGAACCCGGAGAACGGCGAAGTTTATATTGATGAAGACGAGTGTGTGGAATGCGGCTGCTGCCTGAAGGTCCACATCTGCCCCGCCGAAGCTATATGGCAGCCGGAACTGGACTGGCGGAGAAGGCTGCGGGCAGAGTTCAGTGACGCGTCTGTGGCCCATCCCTTAACCGGTATCAGGGGAAGAGGGACGGATGAAATGAAGACCAATGATGTTACCGGCCGTTATCCCCGGGGGCGGATAGGTATGGCTGTTGAACTGGGGCGGCCGGGGATAGGGGCTCGCTTTAGAGACGTGGAGAAAGTTCTCCGGGCCCTGGTCCCTTTGGGAGTCAGTCTGGAGCAAAACAACCCTACCTATGCGCTCATCGCGGATACGACTACGGGAAGTCTGAAGGAAGAGGTTTTGAACGAAAAAGTGCTTTCCGCGATTGTGGAATTCAGCACCACCCCGGATAAAGTGCCCGCCCTGCTCACCGCGTTAGAAAAAGTCTCCCGGGAAGTTGATACCGTGTTCAGTATGAACCTGTGTTCTCTTCTGGAGGCAGACGGTACCTGTTCCGCGAAAAGTATTGCCGAGGAAGCCGGTTTCGAGATCCGGCCAAACAGCAAGAACAACCTGGGTCTTGGGCGCCCTCTGGCCGAGGTTTGAAAACGGCGGGGATGCCAAAGGAGTTGAGATGACTCATACCAATCACAGGCAAGGGACCATCGCCAGCCTTGAGAAAGACTGGGTTGTCCAGATACGGAGAGCCAGGGGAATCAATGACCGGGATGCGAGCCCAAAGTTAAGAAAGTTCCTGGAACTCAGTCTCGAATACCGGCCCGTATGCGCTGGTTGCTCGAAGATAGGGAACTCTCTTACTGTAGGCTGGGAAAAGCTCATAGAGGATGTTGGTAACCTGGAGGACTCTCACAACGCTCACGTGGTATTTGACAGCGCCAGTAACCTGGCACAGTTTATCCGGAAACTGGATCAAGCGGGTCTGGGTTTATCGGTTATCGTTAGTGGTCTCCATACAGAGCTCGATATGATGTGCCGCCAGGCAGGTATCAGGCGTCATACCGCCCAGTATTCACTGGGGGTCTGGGGTAAGACAGAGTTGCTGCCCCATCCTAAAATACTGGAGATAACCACCATGTGCGGGCATGGCACGATCCCTTTCAATCTGGTGCGCCGTATGGCCACCGCGGTGAAAATGCGGAGGATTGGCCTGGAAGAGGCAGCAGTGGAACTTGGAAAACCCTGTGTCTGCGGTGTTTTTAATACCAGCCGTGCTCAGTCTCTGCTTCTGGAGTATATTGAGGCTTCCGGTTCTGGTAACGGGGAAAAGTGATAAAGGAGGAGATAACATGCTCGCTCTCGACGTTAATTTCGGTTTGTCTTCCCTGATTAACGGGATAGTCCAGGCTGGAATTATTATTGTGGCTGCGGTAATAGTCAACCTGGCGGCTCGGGTGCTGGTGCGCAGGCTGATACAGAAAAGGATTCCAAGGCTGCGTAGAGAGTCGGGTGAGCAGCTGGCTGCTCGCTCAAAGACATTATCCGGGATAATTGTCCAGGTACTTACCATTCTCATCTGGACTCTGGCAGTGGTGATGATTTTAAGCCAGCTTGGCGTAGATATAGCCCCCTTGATAGCTGGCATTGGTGTGGCATCACTGGCATTCGGCTTTGCTGCCCAGAACATCATTAGAGACTATCTCCACGGGTACTTTATTATAATGGAAGACTGGTACCGTGAAGGAGAAGTTGCCATAATCCAGGGAAGCGCTGGCCTAGTGGAAAAAATCACGTTACGGAGAACTATACTCAGAGACCTCAACGGTACCATGCATATCTTCCCCAATAGCAGAGTAGAGCAGGCCAGTAACATGACTCGTGATTGGTCGCGGGTTAATCTGGATATAACCGTAGCCTACAGAGAAAACCTGAACCGGGTATTTGAAGTCATTAATGAAGTAGGCCGGGGTTTGAAGGACGACCCCAGCTGGGGTAAGGACCTTTTAACGGTACCGGCCGTAGCGCGCGTTAATAATTTAGGTGACCACGGGGTTGACATCAAGATACTGGCGGATACAAAACCCATTACACAATGGGGTTTGATGGGCGAACTCCGCAAACGGCTTAAGGACCGCTTTGATGAAGTCGGTATTGAGATTCCGTGGCCTCATACCAAAGTATATTTCGGGAATGCTCCGGGAGGCGATAACGCTGCCGTTAATTAATGACCAGCAGGATTTGGCCGGGGTGCAATCCAGAGCTTGACTGGCGATTCTTGCACCCGCTTTACAGTTAGCCAGAGAGGGGGTAGGTATGTCATTTATCGCCTATTATCTAACTCCTGACGGGGAGCTACGGAGAGACCTGGCCGGAGAGGAAATAAAAAGTGGTTTCCATTCCGGTAGCGGTCTGCTCTGGGTTGATATCTCCGAACCGACTACAGAAGATGGTCAGCTCCTCGAGAACGTTTTTCAGTTTCATCCCCTGGCTATTGAGGACTGCCTGAGTAGAAACATCCATCCTCCCAAGGTCGATAACTTTGGTGACTATCTTCTCCTGATTGTTCACGGGGTAAACTACACGGTTGAGTCAGACGTAGTAGAAACGGCGGAGCTTGCTATATTCCTGGGTAGAAATTTCGTGGTCAGCAGTCATCACTATCCTTTACTCAGTGTTGAGGCCGTGAGACAATTGGCTGAGCGTGACGGGCGCCCGTTGAAACGCGGCGCCGATTTCCTGGTGCATTCTATTGTTGATGCGCTGGTTGATAATGTCCTGCCAACGGTCAACAAACTGACCGAGATTGTCGAGAACGTAGAAGAAGAGGTGATACGCGAGCCTCACCAGGCAACGCTGGAACTGATACTGAAGCTGAAGCGTTCCGCCTTGCACCTGCATCGTGTAATGGCACCGCAAAGAGAACTGTTGAACCGGATCAGCAGGGGCGATTTTAAGATTATTAGCGACGAGGCGAGAATCTTTTACCGGGACATTTATGACCACATTGTGCGTATTGAGGACCTGAACCAGTCAGTGAGGGACATGACTGACAACGCTCTCACTACATACCTGTCTTCCATTGCCAACAGGCAAAATGAGGTGATGAAAATCCTGTCGATTGTTGCGGCAATATTTCTGCCGTTGAGTCTCGTTACCGGTGTTTTCGGCATGAACTTTGTTAACATGCCGGAGTTGAACCTTTCCTGGGGTTATTATGCGGTTCTGGGATTCATCGGCCTTGCGATATTGATTGTCGTGTTGCTGTTCTGGGCAAAAGGCTGGATTAACTGGGGAAGGTGGAGGATATCCTTGACCAGAACTTTCACGGTAGATAGAACCAAGCTACTGGGATATATGGGACGTTTGAGGAAAGGGCAACGACAGTAGCCAGTGTTACTACCGGGTCTTAAGGATTACAGAGAGGTACTTCCCATAGTTTCTTTAGCTTCAAATTTCATCGTTCATCACACCTAACCCCGCCGTGGATTTATTGATGTGAAGATTACAACAGGGATGTATCCTGATAATTTGGGCAGGTCAAATGCCCTTAACCTGTTATCTGGCTGAAATGCTTTCTTACCGGACTTGACATCTACCATTCTTTTTACATATCTTCCAGATACCTGGATTGGCTATGCATCGAATCACTAACTGGAGGTTTGCTTGAACATTCAAGTTTCTAAACTTCCAGCTCTAGAACAGTTCCGTGCGGTTAACGCTTCGTTTCTCAGGACTAAAGAAATCCTGGAGTTGAAGCAGCAGAAAAAAAGTCTTTGGCTGGCTCTGTACTTACGTTCCTGAAGAAATTATCCATGCCGCCGGAATTCTTCCCGTGCGTATTACCGCTATTCCCGGGAGATGGAACTGGAAGACGTCAATGCCTATCTTTATATCAATAACTGCTCTTTCTCCCGGAACTGTGTATGTAGCCGACGGCGGCTACCTGGTGTCATGATTTCAGAGGCGAAACTGCTCTAAGACTTTAGCGCTAACTACAAATACGGCCGGAGCAGATACCGGTCAGGCCTGGCACGCCGCTTCCCGGATGAGCGAACATCCGGTGTCAAAGGCACGCAGGTTTTGTTCTTTCAATCTGGCCGGTGTTTTCCCGGCCAGTATCTCCTTCACTTCCTGGTTATCGAAGAGCGTTGTCACCTGGCAGAGCGCACCTACCATCACCACGTTGGTCAGCAGGCTCCCCCCAATCTGTCGCGCGCGTTCTGTGGCCTTGATGATGTAACCCTGCTTTCCGGAGCCTCTGAGCGCTGCCCGGATTTCTCCATCCGTTGGATAGGTGTCCATCTCCATATTACACAGTACCGTTGGCTCCTGGTAGTCATTGAGCAGGTATATGCCGTTCCCGGCCAGCAGCCCGAAGTTGCGCAGCATCTCTATGGTCTCAAATCCCAGCAGGATATCCACTTTCCCTGCCGGGATGAGCGGGGAATAAATCTCGGCATCGGAAACCCTCAGGTGCGATACCACGGAACCACCGCGTTGGGCGGCACCAATTGTTTCCACCGCGAAGACTCGGTATCCTTTTTTAATCAGGTACTCCGCGAGTATGCTCGAAGCGAACAGGTTACCCTGCCCACCAACGCCGGCAATCAGGATGTTTAGCTCCACATTATCGCTCCCCTCTGGCAAACGTCTACGCACACGCCACATTCTACGCAGATACCCTGGTCGATGGTCGCTTTGCCGGCACGGAAATGGATCGCCGGACAGCCAAAGTAGGTAATACATATTTTACAGCCGTTACACCGCTCCTCATCCAGGACCACCTTGTGCGGGGTGAAACCGGCCTCGCCACTCCGTCTCGCCTGCAAATAGCAGGGCATGGAAGCCGCGATGACTGAAACCCCCTTCTCTTTGACCGCATTTTCCAGGGCTTCCGTTGCCTGTGAAATATCATAGGGATTTACCACCCGGGCGCTGGTCACACCGGCTGCAGTGGAAAGCCGGGAAACATCTATGGCCGAAGCCGGCTCTCCGCAAACGTTGACATCACTGCCCGGATGCGGCTGGAACCCGGTCATAGCCGTGGTACGGTTATCACAGACTACGGCCACCAGGTTCACCCCGCTGTGGACCGCATTCAGCAGGCCCAGGATTCCGTTGTGGAAAAAGGTGGAATCACCGATGATAGCAAAGACGGGGCGGTTATATCCGCTATAGGCCATACCTGTAGCCATGGGTATTGATGAGCCCATACAGTAAATGGTCGACTGCAGCTCCAGGGGCAGAAACGAGCCGGCGTCATAACAACCAATATCCCCGGTAACCACCCCCTTATATTTATGGGTCACCATTTTAAGCGCGTACAGCAGACCCCGGTACTGGCAACCCACACACTGGGTGCGGGTACGGACCGGTATCTTCATCTCCAGTGGCGTCAGCACCGGGACTTTCCGCTTCAGCTCCGGGTAGAGCTCCACCAGAGATTGCAGCACCACGGTGGTAGACAGCTCCCCTTCCGCTGGCAGGAACCCGCTCCTGCCCACCACCTCCACCTCTACTCTTTCATCAAAGAATAGCTGCTTCAATAAACCTTCCACCACCGCCTCGCTATCCTCATAAACTACCAGGCGCTCTACCTGGCGGGCGAACTTGAGCACCTTCTCTTTGGGTAAAGGCAATGTGCCCAGCTTGAGAACCGGGAACTTTTTCCCCACCAGCTTTTCCGCCTCTTTGACAAAGGCATATCCGATGCCGCAGGTGACCAGCCCTGTCTTTCCCTCACCATATTCGACGTGGTTGAAGGGACTCTGTTCCATTATTTCGGCCAGCATTGGCTGTTTCTCGTTGAGCCAGCGGTGTCTGACCACAGGGCGGAGGATGCCTCCTGCTGCGGGCTCCTTTACCGCGCTCATGATAAACCGGGAACGGTCATCCTCAAAGTGAGGTTTCTCCCCCTTTTTGATTTCTTCCAGTGGAACCACGGTGCGCCCGTGGCAGACACGCGTCACCGGCCGCACCACAAAGCACAGCTCCGTCTCCTCAGAAAGTTCAAAGGCGCTCTTCACCATATCCTTGGCTTCCTGCGGGCACCAGGGGTCAAAAACCGGCAGGTGGGCATGGAGGCGGGTGATTATGCGGCTGTCCTCCTCGTTCTGGGAAGAGATGCCTCCGGGGTCATCCCCGGAAATCAGCACCAGCCCACCGCGGACGCCGGTGTAGTTCAGGTGCATGATAAAATCAGTGGCCACATTGGTCCCGTTGTGCTTCATCACCGCCAGAGAACGGGTATGGCACAGGGAGGCACCCATACATATCTCCAGGGCCACCTTTTCATTGATGCACCACTCCGCATGCACACCGGGATAACCGGAAACGTATTCCAGCACTTCCGAGGCCGGGGTTCCGGGGTAGCCCGCCACCACCCTCGCTCCCGCCTCAACTGCTCCCCGCCCCATCGCCTCGTTTCCCATCAGGTATTCTTTTTCCGTCATGAATGTCCCTGCTTTCCTGACCGGCGGTTCGCCGCTCCGGGCTATTGCTTGCGCAGCGGGGTGCCGCAAGTAATCCGCGGGATGGTTACCGTTTTCTGCCGGTCTGTGATTTTCCTGCCGTATTCCGCCCGCAGTTACCGGAAGAGTGACGCCGAAATGACCATGCGCTGGACTTCAGAGGTTCCCTCGTAAATCTCGGTCAGTTTGGCATCACGGAAGTAGCGCTGCATCGGCGATTCCATCATATAGCCATAGCCGCCGAATACCTGGACTCCCAGTGTGGATGCTCTCATGGCCAGTTCGGTAGCGTACAGCTTGGCCATGGCGGCCTGGGTCCGGAAAGGCTGTCCGTTGTCCGCCAGCCAGGCCGCCTGATAGGTGAGCAGCCTGGCTGCTTCCAGCTCGGTGTACACGTCGGCCAGCCGCCAGCTAATCGCCTGGTACGAGGCAAGCGGCACACCGAACTGCTGCCGGTTCCTGGCATACTCAACGGTCTTTTCCAGAATCGCCCTCGTGATGCCGAGGGCCTGCCCCGCTATACCTATCCGGCCGTGGTCAATAAGCTCCAGAAAGATGCGCATGCCTTTCCCTTCGTCACCGAGCCGGTTGACCGCGGGCACATGGCAGTCCTCAAACACCTGGTCGGCATTGGTGGCGGCGCGGACGCCCAGCTTATCGTATTTCTTGCCCTTGCTGTATCCCGGCGTTCCCGTCTCCACCAGAAAAGCGGTCATTCCCCGCTTCCCCAGCTCCGGCACGGTAGCGAAGACCAGCGCCACGTCACAGACATCACCATTGGTAATAAATATTTTGGTGCCGTTGAGTACATAGTCATCCCCTTCCCTGACTGCCGTCATCTGTGCGGCGCTGACATCACTGCCGGCTTCCGGTTCGGTGATGGCCATAGCGCCCACCTTCTCCCCTTTGGCCAGAGCCGGCAAAAACTTCTGCCTCTGCTCCTCGGTGCCGAAGCGGTAGATCGGTGCCGCGCACAGGCACAGGTGCGCATCCAGGATATCGGCCGTGGAGGCACAGGCCCGGGAAAGCTCCTCGGCGGCGATAGCCACGGAAAGCTCATCACCGCCGCTGCCGCCGTATTCGACAGGTATACCCAGCCCGAGCAACCCCATTTCCGCCATCATCCTGAAGTTGTCCCAGGCAAATTCCTGTTCCCGGTCCAGCTCATCGGCTACCGGCGCCAGTTTGTCACCGGCAAAGTCTCTTACCGTGGTCTGGAGCATCCTGTGCTCTTCACTCAATGCAAAGTCCATACTTTTCCCTCACGCCGGCAGTTACTGCCGGGATGTCATTCACCAATATTATACTCAGGGTGGCTGGCTGTCAAATCTTACCATCTGGTCTCACCGCGCTCAAAATCCTCATTTTATCCGCATCGGCCGGAAAAGAGGCGGCACTTTCTCTTTTCCTCTACCGACTGACAGACCTGAACGGATTACCGGCTTCAAAGAAAGTATAAATCCCGCTTTATGGCCAGGTACCTGTTTTGTGTATCTATTATCATAATAGCGATTGCCAGCTAATGCAATACCCGTAACTGTATCTCCAAAGCGTCAAAAAAGCACCGGACGCTTCCGGACTTCACCCTGACCCGCCACCACAACATAACTCAACCCCGGCGCCAGCATCTTCCGAATTTCTTTTACGGCAGCAGTCCGGGGTTGGTATAATGTTAGAATCAATCATTTTCCGGGGGGATAAAATGGGTAAAGTCGAGGTCCAGGTCAAGAATATCGCCAGGGAGAGCGGAGCGGCGCTGGCGGGCATTGCTTCCAGAGAAAGGCTGCTGGACGCGCCGCCTTCCGCTGACCCCACCTATCTGCTCCCTTCCGCCCGTTCCTGCGTCTCTTTTGCCGTAAAGATGGACCAACCGGGTCTGCGGGATTTTCTCAGCAAGGAAGACTGGTTCAATCACTGCGAAGAAAACAAGCGTCTGGCGCAAACCAGCTACCGCATCAGCGACCGCCTGGTGGATTTTCTGCGGAGCCGGGGATTTGAAGCCAGGGGCGTGGAGGTCAATAATAACTACCGCCCGGAAGAAGGGGCCGACGACGTGACCGAGATGACCGAATTCCACCCCGAGTTTTCTCATCGCTACGGGGCGGTAGCCGCCGGCATCGGCAGACTCGGCTGGAGCGGAAACGTGATGACTCCCCGGTACGGAGCCACCGTTGAGCTGGGAAGCGTCCTCACCTCAGCAGAGCTTGAAGAAGACCCGCTGCTGGAAGAAAACCCCTGTGACCGCTGCAAGATGTGCGCCGCGGTGTGCCCGGTGGAGATGATCGGCAAAAAAGAGACGGTGAAAGTAAGGGTTGCCGGGATTAATGAAGAGATTGCCCGCAAAAGGTCCAATACCTGCTGCTGGATCGGCTGTACCGGCTACGACGGCCTTTCCCGGAACGGGAAATGGTCAAACTGGAGCCCCTACCGCCTGGGTTTTCCGCTACCGCAGGAAAAGGCGGAACTGGACATCCTGAACATAAAGCTGCAGAAAGCCGACCCGCAGATGCAACTGGGGGAGAACGGCTTCAATAACTACCGGGAAACCATGTTCAATCCTGACTGGTTTACCAATACCGTTTGCGGTAACTGCCGGGGAGTCTGCTGGGAGAAAAGGGAAGACCGCGAGGAAAACCGGCGCCTGGTGGTCAACTCCGGCATCGTGGCGCTGAACCCGGACGGAGAGCACGTAATCACCGACGGCGAAGTGGTGGAGATGGACACGCCATACATCGTCAAGGTAGCGGTACCGAAACCCGGATACCGGGAGACATTAGCCTCCGGGCAGGCCGTAGACAGGGAAAAAGGATATACGCTCATGGACAGAGGAGTACTGAAGTCACTTTTTGGGGGCGGGGGGCGCGGATAGCTTCAGAAATGCATTGATTTATCCGCCATGGTACGGCTATAATCTACTCTATCCGGTAAGTAAAAGCCGGCTCTCCGCCGGCGGGAGCAGAATACCCCCAAACGGACACCGGGGACGATTCGGCTTCATAAGGAAGGTAGAAAAATGTCTTCACCGGCACGCGAATCACATCTCTTCGTTATCTTCGGAGCCAGAGGCGACCTGGCCCACCGCAAGCTGCTTCCGGCGCTCTTCCAGCTTTCCGCAAAACGGGTCTTTGCCGGGCAGCAGGTAGTGCTCGGCGTTGACCTGGATAAGAAGATGGACGACGGGAAATACCGTGCCTGGATACGGGAACAACTGGTTGCCGCCAAACTGCCGGTAGAGGAGAGCTCAATCTCACACTGGTGTGAACAGCGCCTACATTACCTGGGAATCAATTCCCAGCGAGATTTCCGGAAGCTTTCCGAACGGATAGAAACCCTGGAGCAAGAGTACGGCCTTACCGGAAACCGCATATTTTACCTGGCCCTGCCGGCAGGAGCGGTACCGGGCACGGTAGCCGGACTGGGAGAGCAAGGGCTGAACCACGGGCCGGGGTGGACGCGGCTGGTGCTGGAAAAACCCTTCGGGAGTGACCTGGCTTCCGCCCGGCAGTTAAACCAGGAAATCCACCGCTATTTTGACGAAGCACAAATCTACCGCACCGACCATTTCCTGGGCAAAGAGCCGGTACAGAACCTGCTGGCGTTCCGGTTCGCCAATGCCTTTTTCGAGCACCTGTGGAGCCGGGAACATATAGAAAGCGTACAGATTACGGTTGCCGAAAGTCTCGGGGTGGAAAAACGAGCGGCCTACTAC
>CAZTMR010000051.1:0-10044 GCA_964615345.1 uncultured Dehalococcoidaceae bacterium
GCGGCCGATACCGGCCTTCAGGCGTTCCACGGGCAGCCGGATGCCGATAACGCCAGTACTGGCGACGAGCACGTCTTCCGGAGAAAGGCCGGTGAGGGCGGCGGCCAGCGCCGCCATCTCCGCGGTGTCCGCCAGTCCCGCTTCGCCGGTGCAGGCGTTGGCGTTGCCGCTGTTGGCGATGATGGCGGAGGCGCGTCTTTCACGGAGGCGCCGCTGGCAGTAGAGCACGGGGGCGGCTTTGACCCGGTTCCGGGTGAAGACGCCGGCGGCGGCGCAGGGCACTTCCGAAACGAGCAGGCAGAGGTCCGGGACGTTTTTCTTCTTTATGCCGGCGCAGGCGGCGCCGGCGGTGAAGCCGGCGGGGGCGGTAACCCCGTCCGGAGCGCGGGTTTCCGGTGAGTTTTTCATCAGGAAAACTATACCACAAGCGGCTTTTCCAGACAATTTGAGATTGCTTCATCGCGGCGCGCCTCGCAATGACAGGCGGGTAACCAGGTAACGCCCGGTTAGTCCCGCTTTAATGTGGTTTGACTTACGGGTAAGTCCGTGTTAAACTCTGCCGGTATGAAAATTATACGTTACGCAGCAGACCAGGAAACCAGATACGGCATACTGGAAGGGGACCAGGTCCAGGAACTGGACGGCGAGCCTTATGCGCAAATAAAAAAGAGCGGCCGCTCCTGCGCCCTGAAGGACGTCAAGCTCCTGGCCCCGTGCGCTCCGTCCAAGATTGTCGCCATTGGCCTGAACTACCATGCCCACGCCAAAGAGGTAAACCAGCCCGCCCCAGCCGAGCCGATAATGTTTTTCAAGCCATCGACATCGGTCATCGGGCCGGAGGACAACATTCTCTACCCGGCGGGGACGACGCGGGTGGACTACGAATGCGAGCTGGGGGTGGTGATGGCCAAAGAGACGACCAAGGTATCCAAAGCAGAAGCGATGAGCTATGTGCTGGGTTATACCTGCGTCAACGACGTCTCAGCGCGGGACTGGCAGAAAAATGACGCCCAGTGGGCGAGGGCGAAAGGGTCCGACACTTTTGCCCCGGTGGGGCCGTGCATCGAGACCGAGCTCGACGCGGGGAACGTGGTGGTGGAGACCTACCTGAACGGCGAGCGGAAGCAGCACGCCAACACCAGCGATCTTATCTTCGACGTGCCGACGCTGATAAGCTACATCTCCCAGGTGATTACCCTGCTGCCGGGAGACGTCATCGCCACCGGCACCCCGAGCGGGATCAGCCCGATGCAGAAGGGCGATACCGTGGAAATAAGAATCGAGCCAATCGGCACGCTGCGGAACTACGTGGCCTAGAGGCCAGTTTCAGGATAACCAATTTTAAGGAGGAAAACAGTATGGCAGAAAAAGGCGCGCTCTACGGAACCGGCACGTTCGGCAAAATCATCCCTATCAGGTTAAAGACCCATACCGACGTAACCAACGGTCTGAAGGCTTTATGCGAAGAGAACGGCATCAAGCAGGGGGCGGTGCTTTTCGGCATCGGCAGCATACGCAAGCTGACCTACCAGGTACTGGCGCCCAAACCGGAGACAAAGATGGGCGCCGGTTATACCGACCCGCAGGAGGTACCGGGGCCGATCGAGATAGTGGACATGCACGGGATAGTCTTCCAGTCCGAGGAAGGACAGACGCTGCTTCACCTGCACGGCACCTTTTCCGACAAGGAAGGGGCGGTCTACGGGGGGCATATGACGGCCGGGGGGAACCCGGTGCTGGCGACGCTCGACGCGGTGGTGGCGGAAATCCCGGACGTGAAGATGGTCCGGCAGATGGACGACGATATCGGCATGGCGGTAAATACGCCGGGCAGCGATTTCGCCGCGGAAAAATAGCCCCGCCGGCAACAAGGAAAGGTAGTCACAGTCCCCCTCTCCCGGGAGAGGGGGACTGGCATAAGAGGGAGGAACGAACCATGGAAGCGAGGACAGTTTATTTCGAGCGGCCGGGGCAGGAAAACACGGAAGAAGTTTTACGCACGGTAAAGCGGCGGGCGGCGGAGCTGGGCATTCAAACCGTGCTGGTAGCCACCACGCGGGGGGACACGGCGGTGAAGGCGACCGAGGCGCTGGAGGGGCTGCGCCTGGTGGCGGTTACCCACAGCCACGGTTTCCGGGAGCCGGATACCCAGGAGCTGAGCGCGGAGAACCGGCGGGCGCTGGAGAGCCGGGGGGTGACCATTCTGACCACCACCCACACCTTTGCCGGGCTGAGCCGGGCGCTGCGCAACAAGACGAGCACGGTAACAATCGGGGACATGGCGGCGCACATGCTGCGCATTTTCGGGGAGGGGATGAAGGTGGTGGTGGAGATTGCGACGATGGCGGCGGACGCCGGGCTGGTGCGCACCGACGAGGAGGTTATCTCGGTGGCGGGGACGGGGCGGGGGGCCGATACGGCGGTGGTGCTGAAGCCGGTCAATTCCCAGCATTTCTTCGACCTGAAGG
Organism: uncultured Dehalococcoidaceae bacterium; assembly: GCA_964615345.1. GTDB lineage: Bacteria > Chloroflexota > Dehalococcoidia > Dehalococcoidales > RBG-16-60-22 > JACZSH01. The sequence continues at coordinate 2,469 of CAZTMR010000051.1, forward strand.
TAAAAGAAATGCTGTGCAAGCCGCATTTCTAGGGAGGGGGTTGGTAGGCGGATTGGAAGCATTCCGAACCGGTGTTTGAGAGGAAGGGGCCGATAGCGGATTGAAAGCAGTTGCTTTCAGCGGGGGCTGGATTCGAACCAACGGTCCGGGGTAAAGTTTCTTCTACCCCAGGAAATCCGTGAGCAGCCTGGAAAACTCGTGTAGCCGGTCCCGGTAGACGCTGTGACCGCTGCCGGTAAAGACTTTCACCCGGCAGTCAGGGATGAGGGCGGCAGCAGCGTAAGCCTGCCGGGCGGGAATAATGGGGTCGTTCGCGCCCCAGACGACCAGGGTCGGCACCATCACCTCGGAAAGGCGGTTGACCAGGACCGTGGTCTGCTCCTTAAAGCTGGAGATGTACCTGCCCAGTTCAACGCTCGTCCGGCTGAACGGCAGCACGAGTTCCACGGTGGCAAACAGTCTACCCAGCAGCCATTTCACCCCTTTCAAGGCGCCGAGAAAGAGTTTCCAGAGACCGCGGCAGAGCACGCAGTTGGACAGCACCCGCACCCAGAGGGCGATTTCCTTTCCCAGGCACAGGCTGCTGACCAGCACCAGCCTGGTCACCCGGAAGGGGAACTTCAGGGCATAGCTGAGGGCGATACCACCACCCAGGGAGTGTCCCACCAGGTGGAAGCTTTTCAGTCCCAGGCGGCGCGAGAATTTTTCGATAAAATCGACCAGCTCCGGAATGTAATAATCGCCTTCAAACGGCTGGCTGAGCCCGTAGCCGGGCAAGTCAGGCGCATAAACGGTGTACTTCCGGGCAAGCTCCCGGATGTTTTTCAGCCAGGCACTGGCACCGCCGGCGCCGCCGTGGATAACCAGGAGCGGGTCACCCTGTCCCCCGCAGTAATAATGAATATCCAGTCCGCCGACGTTTACCTTTTTACTCCGGATGACCTCCATCCGCTCACCTCTCCAGACCGGGCAACCACAAAAAACCCCCGAGAGACCGGTCACGGGGGGATGGAATGCCGGAAACTGACTGATTTCATTTTAACACAGCGGGCAAAAAATAGCTCACCGGATGGTGTCATCCGTTGAGATTGTTTCGTCGCTACGCTCCTCGCAATGACAGGCGGGGGCGCAGTGGTAGCTACTGGAGCCGGTGTGCCCGGCGGGCGGGAAGATGTTTCAGCGTCCGGGGTTGTCCAGTTCCTTCGCCTTTTGCTGGAGCTCGAAGAGCCTGTTCAGAGCGTCCAGCGGGGTGAGGGAATTTATATCCAGCTTTTCCAGCTCTTCAGCGAGGGGAGATTTCCGGCCGAAGAGCGGTATTTGCGGAGACGCTCCGGTTCTGGCCGGTTCAGGCGAGCGGCGGCGGGGCAGGCGGCCGTCCCCTTCCAGCTCTCCCAGGACTTCCTGCGCGCGGCGCAGCACGGGGCGGGGGAGGCCGGCGAGGCGGGCGACGTGAAGGCCGTAGCTTTTATCGACGCCGCCGGGAACAATCCGGTAGAGAAAGGTCACTTCGCCGCCGTCCTCGCTCACCGCCACGTTGAAGTTTTTCACCCGGGGCAGGAAGCCGGCCAGGTCCACCATCTCGTGGTAGTGGGTGGCGAAGAGGGTGCGGGCGCCGAGGTGGGGGGAATTATGGATGTATTCAGCGATGGCGCGGGCGAGGGAAAGCCCGTCATAAGTGCTGGTACCGCGGCCGATTTCATCCAGGATAATCAGGGAGCGGGGGGTGGCGTTATTCAGGATACCGGCCGTCTCCACCATCTCCACCATAAAGGTGGACTGGCCGGCGGCGATATCCTCCCCGGCGCCGATGCGGGTGAAAATACGGTCGACAACACCGATGGCGGCCTCTCTGGCGGGGACAAAGCTGCCCACCTGGGCAAGGAGGACGATGAGAGCGACCTGCCGGAGATAGGTGGATTTGCCGGACATATTGGGGCCGGTGAGGATGACAAGCTGGGCGTCATCACAGGAGAGGGAGGTGTCATTGGGGACAAAGGCGTTTTCCGGCAGGCCTCTTTCCACCACGGGGTGGCGCCCGTACCGGATGACGATGCCGGTATCCGGAGTCAGGGCGGGGCGGGCGTAAGCATAGTCCACGGCCACTTCCGCCAGGGCGGCGAAAACGTCTATGTGGGCGAGGGCATCGGCCAGCGCCAGAATAGAATCGGCACAGGCGGCGAGCTGGCGGCAGACCTGCCGGAAGAGGTCCGTTTCCAGCCCGGCGATTCTCTCCCGGCCGTTCAGGATGAGCGACTCGTACTCCTTGAGCTCCGGGGTGAAAAAGCGTTCCCCGTTGACCAGGGTCTGCTTGCGGATGTACTCCGGGGGCACCTGGGCGAGGTTGGGGCGGGAGACCTCAATATAGTAGCCGAAAACGTTATTGAAGCCGATTTTGAGCGATTTTATGCCGGTCTTTTCTTTTTCCCGGCGCTCCAGGTCCGCCAGGTACTGGCGGGCGTTTTTCACCGCCGAGCGCAGTTCGTCCAGCTCCGGGGAAAAACCGGGGCGGAGGATATCACCTTCCCCGGGGGTGGAAGCCGGCTCATCAGCGATGGCCCCGGAAATGAGGTGCACCGCTTCCGGGTGGGGTCTGAGCCGCCCGGCCAGCCAGTCCAGCGGAGCGCTTTCCCGGAAGATTTCTTTCAGCTCCGGGACGGTCTCCAGGTTGCGGCGGAGGGTGACCAGCTCGCGGGGGATGACGGTGCCGCCGCGCACCCGGTTAATCAGCCTCTCCAGGTCAGCGATATCACCCAGCCGGGAAACGGTGGAGCGGCGGGCGAGGGTATTATCGGCGAACCAGGCCACCGTGTCCTGGCGCCGGTTAATCTCGGTTATGTCAAGCAAAGGCTGGCTCAGCCAGCGGCGCAGCAACCGGCCGCCGGCGGCGGTGCGGGTGCGGTCAATAACGGAAAGCAGCGAGCCGTCCACGGCGCCGGTGCGGCTGGTACGGAAGAGCTCCAGGTTGCGGCAGGTCTGGCTATCCAGGGCCATAAAGGAGTCCGTGGAGTAGGTGGAGAGGCGACTCAGGTAAGCCCGGCCCCGGTTCCGGGTCTGTTCCAGGTAACCGACGATGGCGCCGGCGGCGCCCACCGCCAGCGGGAGGTGGTCACAGCCATAGCCTTCCAGGGTGACCACCCGAAAGTGGTCAAGCAGGGTCTGCCGGGCGGTTTCAGGTTCGAACCAGTAATCCTGGACACGGGTGAGCGGGGCGGCCAGCGGTAGCTCCGCCAGGTCCGCGCTTTCCGCAGCGATGATTTCCGAGGAGCCGAGGCGCTCCAGTTCGGCGGGGAGGCGGGCGAGGGGCAGCTGGGTGACGGCGAACTCGCTGGTGGTAATATCGACGTGGGCGATACCGGCCTCTTCCCTGCCGAGGGAGATGGCGGTGAGGTAATTATTGCGGCCGCTTTCCAGCAGGCCGGGTTCGACAACGGTGCCGGGGGTGACCAGGCGGACGACTTCTCGCTCGACGAGGCCGCGGGTATCTCCGGGCCGGGTCATCTGCTCGCAGATGGCTACGTGGTAGCCGCGGTTTATCAGCTTTGCCAGGTAGCTGTCCACGGCGTGGTAAGGGATGCCGGCGAGGGGCACTTTGTTACCTTTGCCCATCTCGCGGGAGGTAAGGACAATTTCCAGCTCCCGGGCGGTGACCCGGGCGTCCTCGTCAAAGGTCTCGTAAAAGTCTCCCAGCCGGAAAAAAACAATCGCGTCCGGGTGCTGCCGTTTGATGCGGAGGTACTGGCGGCGGATGGGGGTGACCTGCTCTTTCATCACACCCTAATTTTACTAGAACCGGAGGGCAAAAAAAAGAAGCGGGCCAGCGCCCGCTTCCGTATGTGAAGCGCCCGGCCGGGGCGCGGGTCAGGACCGGTCTTCGACCCTGACCGGCACGCTCTCCGTTTCCGCGCGGCGCCGGTTTGCCCGGTGGAAGAGTCCTTTACCCAGGGCAGGCAGGAGCCCGGCCACGCCGACGAGGGTGGTCAGGGCTCTCTCCGCTTCCGGCATGGGCCGCAGCCAGGCCAGGCAAATCACCGCCAGGCCCAGGATGCCGAAGAGCACCATCAGCAACATTTCCGTAGAGTTGTCTTTCATTTTCCGGGCCCTCCGTTTTATTTTTCTTGCCACTATTAATAACGCAGAGAGGGCCGTGAAGTTACCGGTCCGGCGGGGAAATTTTTTGGGGGGAAAACAAAAAGGGGCTTTTCGCCCCTTTTTGTTGATAGACCGTTCCGGTCAGAGGTTACTGTTTGCTCAGGAAGTCGTTGATATCAGCGGCGGCGCGCTTGCCGGCGCCCATGGCGCTGATGACGGTGGCGGCGCCGGTAACGATATCGCCGCCGGCCCAGACCCGGTCTTTGGACGTTTTGCCGACGGTCTCGTCGGCGACGACGGTGCCTTTGCGGGTGGTCTCCAGGTTTTCCGTGGTCTGGGCGATGAGGGGGTTGGGAGTGGTGCCCAGGGCGACGATGACGACGTCAACGTCCATAGTGAACTCGCTGCCTTCCTTGACGATGGGGCGGCGGCGGCCGCTTTCATCGGGTTCGCCGAGTTCCATCTCGAAGCACTCGATGGCCACGACGTTGTTCTTCTCGTCGCCGATGAACTGCTTGGGGTTGGTGAGCAGCTTGAAGATGATGCCCTCTTCCTGGGCGTTCTCCACTTCTTCGCGCCGCGCCGGGAGCTCGGCCTCAGAGCGGCGGTAGACGATGTAGACTTTTTCCGCGCCGAGCCGGAGGGCGCAGCGGGCGGAGTCCATGGCGACGTTGCCGCCGCCGACAACGGCCACGTTCTTGCCCACTCTAACGGGGGTGTCATATTCCGGGAAGCGGTAGGCTTTCATCAGGTTGACGCGGGTGAGGAACTCGTTGGCGGAGTAGATGCCGTTCAGGTTTTCACCGGGGATACCCATAAACATGGGCAGGCCGGCGCCGGTGCCCAGGAAAACGGCGTCATAGCCGTTTTCCAGCAGCTCGTCAATGGTGACCAGCTTGCCGACGACGGAGTCGAGCCGGATATCAACGCCGAGGGAGGCGACGTAGTTTACCTCTCCCTGGACGATTTCCTTGGGGAGGCGGAACTCCGGGATGCCGTACATAAGTACGCCGCCGGCGACGTGGAGCGCCTCGAACATAGTGACCGAGTGGCCGTATTTGGCCAGGTCAGCGGCGGCGGTGAGGCTGGCGGGGCCGGAGCCGATAACGGCCACTTTTTTGCCGCTGGGCTTGTCCGCCGGAGTGACGGCGGAGGAGCCCATATTCTCTCTCTCCCAGTCAGCGATGTAGCGTTCCAGGCGGCCGATGGCTACCTGCCCGCCTTTTTTGGCCAGGGTGCAGACCTGTTCGCACTGGGTTTCCTGGGGGCAGACCCGGCCGCAGACGCCGGGGAGGGCGTTTTTGGCTTTCATTATCCGGACCGCTTCCGGCAGGTTCCCGTCCCGGATGGCGAGGATGAACTCCGGGATGTCCACCTGCACCGGGCAGCCGGCTTTGCAGGGGAACTTGGGGCACTGGATGCAGCGCGAGGCTTCTTCCTGCGCCTGCTCGTGGGTGTAGCCGAGGGCGACCTCGTTATAGTTTCTGGCTCTGTCTTCCGGCTTCTGCCGGGGCATATCGACACGGTTCAGGTTCAGCTTGGCCATCTTATCTCATACCTCCAGACTCTGCGCTATGATTTTTCCTGGCACTGGCACTGCCATTTTTCCAGGGAGGTTTTTTCTTCCTCCAGGTAGGTTTTCTGGCGGGCGAGGAGCAGGTCCCAGTCTACCTGGTGGCCGTCAAAGTCCGGGCCGTCCACGCAGGCGAATTTGGTCTGTCCGCCGACCGCTACCCGGCAGCAGCCGCACATCCCGGTGCCGTCTACCATAATGGGGTTCAGGCTGACGATGGTGTTTACGCCGAAGGGTTCCGTGGTCTTGGCGGAGAATTTCATCATAATGCTGGGGCCGATGGCGATGACCCGCTGGATGGTTTTGTCATTTTCCAGGAGTTCTTTGAGCGGTTCCGTGACGAGGGCTTTGCGTCCGTAAGAGCCGTCATCCGTGGTGACGACGAGTTCATCACTGGCGGAGCGGAGTTCTTCTTCCCAGAAGATGAGGTCCCGGCTGCGGGCGCCGAGGATGGAGATGACCCGGTTACCGGCTTCTTTCAGGGCGCGGGCGATGGGGGTGACGACGGCGACGGCGAAGCCGCCGGCGACGCAGACGACGGTGCCGACTTTTTCAATGTGGGTGGGGATGCCGAGGGGGCCGACGAAGTCAGCGATTTCATCTCCGGTGCCGAGGGTGCTGAGGCGGCGGGTGGTGGTGCCGACTTCCTGGCAGACGACGGTGACGCTGCCTTCTTTTTCATCCCAGTCAGCGACGGTGAGGGGGATGCGTTCTCCTTTTTCATCAATGCGGATGACGATGAACTGGCCTGGGCGGGCTTTCCTGGCTACCTCCGGGGCGGCTACTTTGAAGAGGTGGGTATTGGGTACCAGGTCCTGCCTTTGTAGTATTTTATACATGCACAAACCTCCGTTTCTTTATGGACATGAAAAAAGCTATCCAGGCACGGGGCCGCCAGATAGCCGGGTCCGGGTCTTACGTTTCAAATCAATGAGTTTCACGCCATAGGAGACTTTAACATTAAAGGGGGGGTTAATTCAAGTTTTCCGGGGGGAGAAGAGGAGGGGGGGCTTGTGGGTGAAATATAAACAATACTTGACAATTTTTGGAGGTAGTGGCATATTTGGGCTAACTAAAACTGACAAGCTAAGGGTATTGGAGATTGAAAATGTCACCAAGACGCTCGAAGAACATGGACATTGTCAAAACATCTTTCAGAAAGAGGATGCTCTGCCCTAAATGCAGTGGTGATAACTTCAAGGCTATTGAGATAAAAAGAAGACTATCTTGGCTTTTCGGAACAAAACAAGTATTCAAATGTCTTGAATGTGATGCGGTGTTTGATAGTCCTGTATTAGCTCCAGTACGACATATGGAGAAGCATATTTCTACAAAAGGTAACGTTAAACGGAGGTATAGAAGACACTAAACTAATCTATACACAACTCCAATTCTCCAAAAAGGAAAACCCGCCTTTATACAGCGGGTCTCTTTTTTTCCGTAACTAATATCAATTCTGAAGCAGGTCAAGCCCTCGACCATTAGTACGGTTTAGCTCAAGACATTACTGCCCTTACACATACCGCCTATCTAGCAAGTAGTCTACTTGCGGTCTTACCCCTTTCCCCGGAGGGAAAGGGTGGGAGATCTAATCTTGAGGTGGGTTTCGCACTTAGATGCTTTCAGCGCTTATCCCTTCCAGACGTAGCTACCCAGCGGTGCTCCTGGCGGAACAACTGGCACACCAGCGGTCTGTCCCTCCCGGTCCTCTCGTACTAGGGAGAGCTCCTCTCAAATCTCCGGACGCCCACGACGGATAGAGACCGACCTGTCTCACGACGGTCTGAACCCAGCTCGCGTACCGCTTTAACCGGCGAACAGCCGGACCCTTGGGACCTTATTCAGCCCCAGGATGCGATGAGCCGACATCGAGGTGCCAAACCTTGCCGTCGATGTGAACTCTTGGGCAAGATA
>CAZTMR010000052.1:0-9925 GCA_964615345.1 uncultured Dehalococcoidaceae bacterium
AGGTGAATATCGCCGGAATGGCCAAGGGCTCCGGGATGATTCACCCGGATATGGCCACCATGCTCGGCTTCCTCACCACGGACGCCCGCGTGGAGCCGGGTTTCTTGCAGACTGCGCTCCGCCGCGCCGCGGACATCTCCTTCAATATGGTCTCCGTGGACGGGGATACATCCACCAATGATACCCTCTTGCTGCTGGCCAATGGCCTCTCCGGCACCGATTTGATAACCGCGGGGACAAAAGAAGCGGCTGCTTTCCAGGAAGCGCTGGAACGCATCTGCGTCCACCTGGCCAGGGAAATCGCCCGCGATGGCGAAGGCGCCACCCGCCTCATCGAGGTTACCGTCAGGGGAGCCTCTAACGTAGCAGAAGCCCGGCGGGCCGCCCGCACCATCGTCGCCTCCCCCCTGGTGAAAACGGCGGTGCACGGCTGTGACCCCAACTGGGGACGGGTGCTCGCCGCCGCTGGCCGCAGCGGAGTAGCCCTGGAAGAAGCTAAAGTCGACCTTGAAATCGGCGGTATCCGCCTGCTGGAAAAAGGAAGCGTCACGCCCTTTGTCAAAAAAGAGGTCGCCGCCGCCCTGGACCGGAAAGAGGTGGCCATTCTGCTTGATTTGAATCTGGGAGACGGCGCCGCCACCGCCTGGGGCTGTGACCTTTCTGCGGCCTACGTGGAAATCAACAGCCGTTACACCACCTGACCCGCCGGGAAGTGAAAGGGGTTTTGGATTTGGCAAAGATAACCGTGGTGAAAATCGGCGGCGTCGCCCTCGGCGCCAGCGATACCACTATCGAGGACATCGTTGCCCTCCAGCAGCGTGGCGAACGGCTGATAATCATCCACGGCGGCGGCAAGCTGGTGAGCCGCTGGCTCGAACAGCGCGGCGTCGAGGCGCAGTTCATCCGCGGGGAACGCGTCACTGACGCGCCCGCCCTGGAAGTGGCCACCGCCGTGCTCGCCGGGCTCGTGAACAAGGAAATCAGCGCCGAAATCAACTGCCGCGGCGGACGCGCCGTGGGCATCAGTGGCGTTGATGGCGGCATTGTCCGCTGCCGGGTGCGCAGCCCGGAGATGGGCTATGTCGGTGACGTGGTGGAGATTAACCCCGCCCTCCTGGAAACGCTGCTGGCGGCGGGCTACGTGCCGGTAATGTCTCCCATCAGCCTGCACGCCTTTGGCCGGGCGGAAAACGCCCCCCCGCTGCTCAACGTCAACGGCGACCCTCTGGCCGGGGAAATCGCCGTCGCCGTAAACGCGGACGAGCTTATCTTCCTGACTGACGTCCCGGGCGTGCAGGACGAGACGGGCAATCTTATTACCCGCCTCTCACCGGCGGAAGCGGAAGCCCTGGTGGCTTCCGGAGCGGCCTCCGGAGGGATGATTCCCAAGATTAAGGCCTGCCTCCGGGCGCTGCCCGCCGTGCCCGTCACCCGCATCATTGACGGCCGCCGGCCCCACGCCCTGCTCAAAGACCGGGAAGGGGAGAAGACCGGCACCACCATATCCGGGAAGCAAGACCGGAGGGCTTGAGAGGGATTTTCGCCTTTCTTCCGTAAAATCACTCCCGGCCGGCGCGCGCTATTTGCCTTTCTCTGCACCTGGTTGTTCCGTGCTTGCCATCTCTCCACCTCTCAAACATTCTGATGATAGCTCGTCACCATTGCCCCTGCTTGAGCGGGGGATACCGGGGGTGAGCCTGAAAAGCCACTGGAAGCAAACAGAACCTCTGCCTGAGCTCCTGAAAATGTATTTCGAGTGTGATTATCGTGCGTACAGAATGGGTTTGTAGTATAATACCCGCAAAGGGGGTAAGGTAGTCATATGACTGATTGGCAGGAGCTTGAGCGCAAATACTATATGCAGACGGTAAACCGCGTCCCGCTCACCATCGCCCGCGGGGAAGGCGCTCGCGTCTGGGATGACGCCGGTAAAGAGTACCTTGACTTCGTCGCCGGCTGGGCGGTGGATACCCTCGGCCACTGCCACCCCGCGGTAGCGGACGCCGTCGCCGGGCAGGCGCGCACTTTAATCCAGACCTCCAACCAGTTCATCACCATCCCCCAGGTGCAGCTCGTCCGGCTGCTGGTGGAAAATAGCTGCCTGGACCGGGTCTTCCTCGGTAACAGCGGCGCCGAGGCGAACGAAGGCGCCGTCAAACTGGCCCGGCGTTACGGCCACCGCTATTTGAACGGCGCCTACGAGGTCATCACCGCCTTCAACTCGTTTCACGGCCGCACCCTCGGGATGATCGCCGCCACCGGGCAGGAGAAGCACCAGAAACCCTTCGAACCGCTCCTCCCCGGCTTTGTCCACGTCCCTTATGATGATATTGGTGCCATTAAGTCCGCCACCACGGAAAAGACCTGCGCCGTGCTGCTGGAACCGGTGCAGGGAGAAGGCGGCGTCAATATCCCGGATAAAGACTACCTGAAAAAAGTCCGTGCCTGGTGCGATGAAAAAGGCATCCTCTTCATGCTGGATGAAATCCAGACCGGCATCGGCCGGCTGGGCACCCTCTTCGCCTACGAGCAGTGCGGCGTCGAACCGGACGTGATGACTCTGGCCAAAGGGCTGGGCGGCGGCATGCCCATCGGCGCCATTATGGCCCGGGAAAGCGCCTGCGCCTTCGTCCCCGGCGAGCACGGCTCCACCTTCGGCGGCAATCCGGTCACCTGCGCCGCCGCTTACGCCACCGTGAAATACGTCATTGAAAATGACCTCTGCCCGGAGGTGGTGAAAACCGGCCGCTACCTGCTCGATGGCCTGGAAGGCCTGCGGCTGAAATATGACCTGGTCACCGCCGTGCGGGGCTGGGGACTGCTGGCCGCTATGGAGTTCGGCCGTGACGCTGGCGCGGAGATGCTCACCGCCTGCCTGGAGAAAGGCCTTCTGGTAAACCGGGTAAAACCCAACGCGCTGCGCTTTATGCCCCCCCTGAATATCGGCCATGCGGAGGTTGACCGGGCGCTGGAGATTCTGGATAGTGCGCTGGCCGATATTGTATAATTGAAACCAGACGGATGATTGCTATTAAAGAAAAACTGAGCGCGGTGGGCCGGCTGACCCGGTTCTGGAAGCTGGCGGTACTGACCCTCCTGCTCGTCCTCGGCGCTTTGCTGGTCGCCTTCTCCTATACCACTCCCGGCGTGGCCAGCCGCGTGTACAGTGGCGGTATTCCCTCCGAGGTAGACCTGTCCCGCGTCCCCGGTGACGTGGCGCAAGACGCCACCCGGCTGGGTGAGGAGCTTTTCGGCAACTACGGGGAAAACTATGATGAATTCGTCACCCAGCTTCTGGCCACCTACGTCGAAGCCCGGGAGGCGGACGTCATCGTCTTCTTTAATGCCGGCGGCTGGGGCTGGAACCTGGTAGAGGCCTCCCCTGGCTGGCGCAGCATTTTTCACGGCATCGAAGACGAGCTGGACCAGATGGGCTATACCTCGCTGCTGCTCGATTACCAGCGTACCGAACTAAGCGCCCGCGGGATTATTGATGAGCTGGTGGAGCTGCTGCGGGTCTATCCGTCCAAGGCGGAGGCGCTGTCTTCACGGGTGGAGTTTCTCACCCGCCATATCCCGGAGGCCAGGGTAATCGTCACCGGGGAAAGTGACGGCATCGTCATCGCGGACAAGGTGATGCGCCAGCTCCGGCACAACCAGCAGGTCTACAGCATTCAGACTGGCCCCCCCTTCTGGTACCGGAACGCTTCCAGAGACCGGACCCTGGTCTTGGACGATAACGGACTCCATCCGGACACCTTTACCCGCGGTGAAATCGGCGCCATGCTCTGGGCCAGCATCCAGGAACTGGCGGGCGTTCCCCAGGCGCCGGAAGACTCCGGACGCGTGCTCACCTTCCTCAGGGCGCCGGGACATGACTACCGCTGGATGTACCCGGAAGTGCGCTCTCAGATTTCGGAGTTCCTGCGCGCTAACTTTGACCCGGTATACCGTTAGAGCTTTATTTCACGGAGGTTGCGCATGGCCGATAAAGTGGCCCTTGCCTATAGCGGCGGTCTGGATACTTCCGTCGCCGTCCGCCTGCTCAAAGAAAAACACGGACTGGAAGTCATCACCGTTACCGCGGACGTGGGTAACGAGAGTGACTTCTCCGCCATCAAGAAGAAGGCCCTGGACGTGGGCGCGGTCAAGGCGCTGGTGATTGACGCCAGAGAGTCTTTCGTAAAAAATTACCTCTTCCCCGCCCTGCAGGGTGACGCCCTTTATGAAGGCCAGTATCCCCTGGCCACGGCGCTCACCCGCCCCCTTATCGGCCGCCTCCTGGTGGACGCCGCGCGCGCTGAAGGCGCCGTCGCCGTCGCCCACGGCTGCACCGGTAAAGGCAATGACCAGGTAAGAATTGAAGTCAGCGTCAATACCCTGGCCCCGGACCTGGCCGTTTACGCCCCCGCCCGGGAATGGGTGATGACCCGCGCCGAAACCATCGCTTACGCCCGGCGCTTCGGTATCCCCGTGCCGGTCACCGTGGCCAGCCCTTACTCCATTGATGAAAGCCTCTGGGGCCGCAGCGTTGAATGCGGCATCCTCGAAGACCCCTGGGTGGAACCGCCGGAAGAAGTCTACAAATGGACCCGGCCTCCGGAAGACACCCCCGCCCGGCCCTGCTACGTGGAAATCGGCTTTGAACGGGGCATCCCGGTCAGCATTGATGGCCGGCCCCTGGACGGCATCCCCCTCATCGAAAAACTGAATGACCTGGCCGGCACTTATGGCGTGGGCCGCATTGACCACATAGAAAACCGCCTCGTGGGGATAAAATCGCGGGAAATTTATGAAGCCCCCGCCGCCACCGTCCTCCTCCAGGCGCACCAGGCCCTCCAGTCGCTCACCCTCTCCAAGGAGCAGCTGCGCTTCAAACAGCGGGTGGCGGAAGAATACGCTGACCTCATCTATAACGGGCTCTGGTTCTCCGCCCTGCACCGTGACCTCGCCGCTTACATCGCCTCCACCCAGCGCTTTGTCACCGGCACGGTAAGAATCAAGCTCCACCGCGGCCGGTCCCTCGTCGTCGGCAGAAAGTCCCCCGCTTCCCTTTACAGCCACGGCCTGGCCACTTATGATAGAGGAGACATCTTTGACCAGAGCGTCTCCTCCGGCTTTATCCAGCTCTGGGGACTGCCGGCAAAGACCCAGGCCCGGGTCCAGGGTATCGGCGGCCTGGAAGAGGATTGAAATGAGCCATATCCGGGGCCGTTTCCAGAGAATGGCGGACAGCCTGGCGGCGGAATACGCCACCTCCCTCCCCGTTGACTGGCGCCTCTACCGCCACGATATCGATGGCAGCATCGCCCACGCCAAGATGCTGGCCCGCCAGGGCATCATCTCCGGCGCGGAAGCGGAGACCATCATCCGTGGCCTGGCGGAGGTCAAGGAAGAAATTGAACGCGGCGCCTTCGTCTTCCGCCCGGAGCAGGAAGACATCCATATGGCCGTAGAGGCCCGCCTGCTGGAAATCGCCGGCCCGGTGGCGGGCAAGCTCCACACCGCCCGCTCCCGCAATGACCAGGTTTCTCTTGACCTGCGCCTTTTTCTGCGGGAAGCCGTCTGGGAGACCACCGAAAAACTGAAACGCCTTCAGGCCGCCATCGTTAACCGCGCGGAAGAAGCCCGGGACGTCGTTATGCCCGGCTATACCCATCTCCAGCCGGCGCAGCCGGTGCTCTTCGCCCATCACCTGCTCGCCTATTTCGAGATGCTCCAGCGGGACCGGGAACGCTTCGCTGATTGCCTCCGCCGCGCTGATGTTATGCCCCTGGGCAGCGGGGCGCTCGCCGGCGTCACCTATGATATCGACCGTGAATACCTGGCGCAGGAGCTCGGCTTCTCCGGCGTCACCCGCAACAGCATTGACGCCGTCAGCGACCGTGATTTTGTCTTGGAATACCAGGCGGCGGCCAGCCTCACTATGCTGCACCTCTCCCGCATCGCGGAGGAAATCGTCCTCTGGTCCACCGCCGAGTTCGGCTTCATCGAGCTTGATGACGCTTACGCCACCCCCAGCAGCATCATGCCCCAGAAAAAGAACCCGGACATCGCCGAGCTCGGCCGCGGCAAGGCCGGACGCGTTTTCGGCCGGCTCTCCGCCCTGCTGACCACCCTGAAAGGGCTCCCCCTCGCCTACAACCGGGATATGCAGGAAGACAAGGAAGGGCTTTTTGACACCGTGGATACTCTCGTCACCACCCTGGAGGTCTTTCGCGGCATGGTCGCCACCTGGAAAATAAACCCGCACCGGATGGCCTCGGGACTGGAAAACGGTTACATCCTGGCCACGGACCTGGCGGACTACCTGGTGAAAAAAGGAGAGACCTTCCGCCGTGCTCATGAAAGCGTCGCCAGGCTCGTCGCTGAGGCGATAGCAAAAGGTAAGACCCTCTCTGACCTCACCCTGGATGAATACCGGGCGTTTTCATCGCTCTTCGCTGAGGACGTTTACGCCCTGACCGTGACCTCGGCGCTGGCAGCCAGAAACGTCGCCGGCGGTACCGCCCCGGCGCGGGTTAGCCGGGCGCTCGCGGCGGCCCGCAAGATGATTAAAAGTTCGGGAGGAAAATAAGCGCACTGGCGCCGTCAGGCGGACCGGGCCGTTTTGTGCTGGCTGCGCAGACACCGCGTGCAGAGGCTGAGACGTTTCGTCTTGCCCTTTACCGTTACTCTCCTGGTATGGATGTTGGGCATCCACATCCGGGCGGTGTGACGCATGGAGTGACTGACATTATGACCGAACTGGGGAGTTTTCCCGCATAAATCGCACTTCAATGGTCGGTCTCCTTTGACTGGACAAAAAAATTATAGTAATATGCCTTTTAATACTAGCACAGCCGGGCCTGTCCTGGCAAGGACGGTATGAAATGGAAAAAGTAACCGCCATCGGTGGGCAGGAGCTGCGGGAAATGTTCGCCGCTGCCACCGGCTGGCTGGAAAAAAGCTCTGCTGAAGTAGACGCCCTCAATGTTTTCCCCGTCCCGGATGGTGATACCGGCACCAATATGCTGCTCACCATGCGCTCCACGGTGGAAGAGTCCCACCGCGCGCCTGACCGCAGCGCCTCTGCCGTCGCCGCCGCCATGGCCAGAGGTTCGCTGATGGGGGCGCGGGGCAACAGCGGCGTCATCCTCTCCCAGATACTCCGCGGCCTGGCGGAGAGCCTCCGGGAAAAAGAGACGGTTACCGCCGCTGAGTTCGCTGATGCCCTCCAGCACGCCTCGGAAATGGCCTACCGCGGTTTGAGCAACCCGGTGGAAGGCACCATGCTCACCGTTATCAAAGACGTCGCCGCCGCCGCCCGGGCTCAGATTACCGGTGACGGGGATGATATCGTGCCGGTGATGGAAGCGGCCGTTGCCGCCGCCTTTGAATCCGTAGCCAATACCCCTAACCTGCTCCGGAAACTGAAAGAAGCCGGCGTGGTGGACGCCGGCGGACAGGGCATCTATATCATACTGGACGGCGCCCTCCGCTATCTCCGCGGAGAATTGGAGCAGATGCGCTTCCGCAAGCCCCAGATGGTGGTGGCCACCGTGCACGCCACCAAACTGCCCCAGATGATTGCCGCTGACGAGATACCTTACGGCTACTGCACTGAGTTCCTCCTCAAAGGTGAAAAAATCGCCCCGGATAAAATCAGGCGCAAGCTGGAAAAGAAAGGCGAATCGCTCATCGTGGTCGGGAACGGAGACGCCGCCCGCATCCACATCCACACCCTGGACCCCGGAGAAATCGTCTCTTATGCCTCCGGACTGGGGACCCTCCACCAGATATCCATCCGGAATATGGATGAACAGCACCAGGACTTCCTGGAAATGCAGTGGGAAAAAGCCCCCGCCGTAGATACCGCCATCATCGCCGTGGTTTCCGGAGACGGGCTGACTGAGGTCTTCACCAGCCTGGGCGCCGCCGCCATCGTCCCCGGAGGCCAGACCATGAACCCCAGCACCAAAGACATCCTCCAGGCGGTGGAAGTGGTCGCTTCGGACAAGGTGATTATCCTCCCCAACAACAAAAACATCACCGCCGCCGCCGGCCAGGTGCAGGAACTCACCGCCAAGCGGATAGAGGTCATACCCGCGGAGACGGTCCCCCAGGGCGTCGCCGCCCTGCTCGCTTTCGATTACGAGGCGGACCTGGAGACCAACACCTCCATTATGAAGAAAGCAATGACCGCCGTGAAGACCATCGAAATTACCCGCGCCGTCCGCGCCACCCGGCTGGGAAACCTGAAAATCAAACGGAAACAGCCCATCGGCTTCCTGGACGGTGACCTGGTCGCCGTGGGTGATACCGCCGTCGAAGTTCTGAACAAGGTGTTCGATAGGCTGGACCTGGCCAGAGCCGAAGTGATTACCGTCTATTGCGGCGAGGACGTCAGAACCGAGGAAGCGGAACAGGTGAGCAGCAGCCTCCGGGAGAAGTACCACCAGCTGCAGATAGAAGTAGTCTCCGGCGGCCAGCCCCATTATAACTACATCGTATCCGTGGAATAAACGGGAGGAATTATGGCAGTTAAAATCGTGACCGATAGCTTGTCCGATATCGTCACTGACGTCATCGGAGACCTGGATATTACCGTGGTGCCGGTTTACGTGCGCTTCGGCGAAGAGGTTTACCGTGACCGCATCGAGATGACCACCGAAGAGTTTTACCGCCGCCTGGTAAGCAGCAGCGTGCTTCCCACCACCACACAGCCCTCCCCGGGAGACTTCCTTGAAGTTTATAACCGGCTGGCCCGGGAAACGGATGAAATCCTGGTGGTGACCCTCTCCAGCAAACTCAGCGGCACCTACCAGTCGGCGCGGCAGGCCAGAGAAACGTTCGAAGGCAAGTGCCGCATTGAGATTATTGATTCGCAAACCGTCATTATGGGCCTGGGACTCATTGTTCTCAGCGCCGCTAAAGCCGCCCGGGACGGCGCCGGCTTCGATGAGCTGGTAGAACTGGTGCGCGATGGTATGCGGCGCTCCCACGCCATTATGTCCTTTGACACTCTGAAATACCTGGCCAAGGGAGGGCGCATCGGCCGGGCGCAGGGACTGCTCGGCTCCATGCTCTCCGTGAAGCCCATTTTAACCGTCAAAGAAGGCGAGGTCTCACCGGTGACGCGGGTGCGCTCTAAATCGGCCGGTATGGACTACCTCTATAACTTCGTCGCCTCCATCCCCCACATTGAAGAGCTGGCCGTGGAACACGCCACCACCCCGGAAGATGCTGACGCGCTGGTAGAAAGAATCAGCTCCTTTTATCCCCGGGAGCGCATATACCGGGTCACCGTCAGCCCGGTAATCGGCACTTATACCGGTCCCAACGTCCTCTCCGTATCCGTCCTGGCTGCCCGGAACGGCTAGAAAGGTCTTCTCGTTGCTGAAACCCGGGAAAGCGGCACCGGCGGAAGCAGGGTCTGGCCGATGAACACGGAACCTTTGCGGAAAGTCCTCGAGCTCGAGCGAAAAAAAGGTTACCGGGACGGCGCGGTTATCGGTGGCCTTGACCGGTTCTTAAGTAACTGGGCCGGACAGGCCGCCGAAGCCATCACCAGCCCCCGCCGCCTTTCCCGCTTCCGCCGTCTCCTCCTCGGTACCCGCTATGCGGATTTAACCGTCCCCCGGCGCAGGGAGTGGGCGGAGCGCGTTATCGCACTGCTGGACGAGATGGAAAGCGGCGCCGGAGATGACGCCGCTCCACCGGTAAAGCCTCCCCCATCCCCGCCACCCGGAAAAGCCACTCCCGCTCGTCCGCCTTCCCCGCCCCCCGGAGGCTCCGGCCTGGACTCCCCCGTCACCGCTATCCGTGGCATCAGCGCCGCCCTGGCCACTAAGTTCGGCAAGATGGGCGTCCGCACCGTCCGTGACCTGCTTTACTTTTTCCCCCACCGCCACCTGGACTACAGCCGGCGCGCCACCATCTCGGA
>CAZTMR010000053.1:0-9895 GCA_964615345.1 uncultured Dehalococcoidaceae bacterium
GGTAGCTGCGGGGATACCACTTGCCGTTCTCTTTATCGGCCCGCAGCACCGGCATACCGGGGCGATAGCCGTTGTTTAAGAGCTTGACCATCTCCACCCAGGCCGCCGAGTCCTTGAAGTCGGCCTCGTCCAGCACCAGCGTCCCCCGGAACTGCTCCAGGATCCGGAAGATCGGCGCCGGGGTGGTAGCGCCGGAGGCAAAGATGGGACGGAAACAGATGGCCCCGGCCACCTGCAGGAACCTGGTCTTACCCGTGCCCCAGTCGCCGATGACGCGGAGATAGGGTATGGAAGGGGCGAACTCGTACACCCAGGTCAGCAGGACATAGAGGGAAACGATCTCCTCGAAGTCTGCCGGCAGCTCCAGGTAGCGGTGTATGAAGCCACGGATCTCTTTAAAAAGTGCAGCTTGTGAGTCGTATGGCTGTGCCGTACTGGCGAAGTGGACTACCTCGCCCACCAGGAGATCGCTGGTCGGAAGATAGGTAAATTTCGGGGTTTCGTAGTGGTAGGCCTTCCTTACCGAGCCGTTGGCCACGATCATGAAGGAGCGCTCATCATCGCCGCCGACCACCATCTCCCCCACCGTGCCGTTGGGCAGGATAAAGCCGGAAACGAAGCGATTTTTATCCTCCGTCTCTTCCAGCTTAAACTCCGCGACCAGCTGCTGCGCTTCCTCCAGGGGGTGCTCCAGCAGGTAGTCGTCGATACCCGTCTTGCTCCGGCCTTCAAGCTGTGGAAGCTGAATTACCAGTACCTTCGCCTCTTTCCGCCGGAGATGCTCGCCGAGATGCTCCAGGGCTTTTCGTACCGGCTCCTTGCTCACGATATCCGAGTCGAAGGCGAGATACACCGTCCTGCCCTTGAGAGCGATATAGTCCCAGTCCGAGAGAAAGGTGATGCCCCCGGAGCTGTTCTTGCCCTTGAACCCCCAGACGCCGGTAAGCGAGAGGGCACAGGCGCCGTGCGAGGCCAGGGCATCGGCCTTCTTGGAGCCCTCGGTTATCCAGAGCGGTATCTTGGGGTCGCCAAGCGCCTCCCGGCAGCGGGGCGGGCAGTCCAGGCGGTTGCCGGCGCCGGTGGGGGTCTCGTACTTCACCGGCCTGCCCCTGGTATCCATACGCGGGCTGTCCGGTCGAAACTGGCAGCCGGCTTCTTTACCATCCACACCCCGGAGAGGTATCAGGATTCCAGGAGCGCGCCGCTGTGCCTTCGAGAAGCCGAGCTTCTCGAGCTCGCTCTTTCCCAGCAGGCTCCGGTAGCCCCGCTCCCTGACTATCTCGAGACCGATACCACTTCCCTCGTTCAGGTGGTGGAAGTGGTCGCTCAGCAGCTCCGGAATAGCCTCGGAAAAGACACGGGCGTTGGGTTCCTGAGACATGATACTCCTTGAAATCGGCTGCATTACCTGGCGTAACGGTCGACCGCCCGGCAGAACTCCCTCAGCATATCGGCAGTAATCCTGCTCGGCGGGCTGACCGGCTCGAAGTCCTTGAGCCTCACGGTGATGTCGTAGTTTTTCTGGAACCACCGGACTACCTGGTCGTCCTGGATATCATGGTGATATATCTTGCTTTTGGCGCCGGTCCACAGCTCCTGTAACTCCTCGTCACTATCATGTGATTGCAGGGGTTCCGGAGGTTCCGGTGACCGGTATATTCCCCGCGGGAACAGGTCGTCGGGCGCCTCGCCGTCGGGTGGCGGGAGCAGCAGAGCCTGCCCGGGAGGCACCTGGGCATATCTCTGGATTTCCGCCAGGGAGTAGGGGCAGGTCAGTCTCAGGACATAGGCCGTCTTGTCCAAGCCTTCGGGCTGCACGGGCTGCTCCACCAGCTTGAGGGATAGCGGTATCATCGATACCCGCCCGCAAATACCCTTGATGAAGGCGAGCGTCGAGTTGATGTTTCTCATCGAGTGGTAGGAGCTCGTATCAAGCTGGTAGACCCCGAAGCCGGGACAGTCCGGCAGCAGGAACTGGAGGTTCATCACCCGGCGGCAGTAGCCCTGACGATAAATGGGGCACCGGTCGGGGCTGCACGGCATCTCCAGGAGCTTTGATACTGTTTCATCTTTCGAGCCGGCTTCCCGGTTGACCGTCTCCACCCTGGCCAGCGCCGTCTCGCCATCCCCGCGGCAGATGAGGCTGCCGGACTCCGAGTAGCACCGCAGGTACTGGCTGGCCCACTGCTCACTGTCCTCGGTGGGAAACATGATGCGGAGCTCCTTCGGCTCCTCCCCGAAAACCTGCTTCACCTCGTCCGGACAGACAAAGTGGTCCGTGGGGGTAGGAAACAGGCTCCCGTCATCACACTCTTCTTTTACCCCCAGCCGGATCTTCCCCTGGCGGGGGAGCCTCACGATCTCGGATATTCCCTTTATCGGTGACATTTTGACCTCCTTCAATTCCGTTGTTTCCGATCAGTCCCTCTCTCCTCCCGATGGCGATGGCCAGCCCCAGCAGGTGGTGCAGCCTCTGCTGCACCACCGCATCACCGGGCGCTTCGTATACTTTCACGGGACTCGTTTCATGCTCTGTCATATTACAACCCTGCCGGAGATATATATTTCTGTCACTGCTGGTGGTTAACACCATTACCATCATTGGGTATAAAAAAATAGCGGGCTACGGCGCGCCGCACCAGGGTGCTGACGTCGGTCCGCTCCATGGCGGCTATCTTTTTCAGCTCTTTGTAGTCGGCCCGGGGAAACAGTACCCTGATGGAGACCTTGTTCTTTCTCGGTGTATTGGGTTTACCCGTATCCATGATTACCTCCTGCGCTATATAGTAACCATATTACGATTTGATGACCGCCCTGTCAAGGCAGTTTTGTCGCCATATTATTACCACTACGAAACTGAATATACGCTCGTGCTAGGGTAATGCCCGGTGTAAAAATAGTGACACAAAGGACTTGACAGGGCTGAATGGTGGTGATATGATTACCACATCGCACAGTTTTTGGAGAGGAGTAAACATTAATGACAGTAACCCTGGCCCAGTTGATCCGGGCCGCTCGAAACCGCCTGGGTGACATGACGCAGGGGGGACTCGGCAAGGCGGCCGGCACCAGCCTGGAGAATATAACCGCCATCGAGAACGGCCGTAACCTGCAGCCCTCCCCCGAGGTTATCGCCGGGCTTTCCCGGGCCCTGGACCTGCCGGTGGAGGATATCTATTCAGCCATCGCCGGCACCCTTGAAGACTTCCCGTGGGAGAAGCCCAGGGAGATAGACCTGAGAGACGCCGAGCTTGAGCTGATGTTCCGGCAGGTGGACAGCATGCTGGAGGGTGAGCCGAAGGACCGGGTGAAGGCTTTTATCCGCTTTACTCTCAACGAGGAAAGACGGCTGCGCAAGCAGGCGAAGGAAGATACGGAGAAGCAAGAGAAATAGCGCGTGATGAATTGCGAGGCGATGGAGACTGGAGATGAGCAGTACGGCCGTGGAGAAGGCGAAAGAGTTGCACAATCGTCACCCGAACATGACCATACCGGTAGACATGGAGAAGCTGGCTGAAGCGGAGGGCTGTGAGCTGATTGACTGGCCCTTTCTTGAGCCGGTGAGGGAGGTAAAGCAGGGTAGATGGATTGGCATCGCCCGGGGGCTGAGCCCGAGAGAAAGGCGGCACCTCATCGCCCATGCTCTGAGCCACCACCTGCTCCACTGCGGCAACCAGCTCTCGTTTCACCAGCGCCGGCAGGGGGAACCGGGAAGGCAGGAGCGCGAGGCGGAGTTATGCGCGGCCCATATCCTGATGCCCTCGAGGGAGCTGGACGGTGTCATTTCCATGCCCGCGTGGGACCTGGCAGAATACTTCGACGTACCGGAAGACCTGGCGTATCAGAGAGTCAGCGATTTCGCTACGCCGGAAGAGGTAGAGCGTTGGAACGAAGCGTATGATGAATTTGCTCCTGCTTAGAGCTACGAAAGGAGAGGGAAGATGTCGACTGAACCCGCTAACAGGCATATGAGGTGCTGTCTATACGCCCGGGTATCCACCGACGAGCAGGCGGAGAGAGACCTCTCCATCCCCTTCCAGCTGGAGCGGTGCCGCTATCATGCCCAGGGCAGGGGCTGGGAGGTGGTGAAGGAGTTTGTCGATGCCGGTGAGAGCGCCCGCACCGACAAGCGCCCGGAGTTTCAGCAGATGATCACCGCGGCCAGGAACAAGGAGTTTGATGTTATCCTGGTGCACAAGTTTGACCGGTTTGCCCGCAACGACTACGACTTCGTCATCTACGAGAAGGAGCTCGAGGACCTGGGGATAATAGTGGAGAGCGTGAGCGAGCCCGGCGATGCCTCCACCCCGGCGGGCTACATTGGCCGGCGCATGATGCAGGTGATCAGCTCGTGGTACTCCAAGAACCTGGCCGTCGAGGTGAAGAAAGGGATGCAGCGAAAGGTAGATATCGGCGGCTGGCCCAAGAAGGCTCCGCTGGGGTATGTTAACCGGCACGATAAGAACTCGGCCTGGATAGAGGTGGACCCGGAGAAAGGTCCGCTCATTACCGAGGCTTTCAAAGAGTTTGCTACCGGCAAGTGGACGCTTGAAGGGTGGGCTGACCATGCCTTTTCCCTCGGTTGGCGAAGCCGCAAAGGTAACCGTATCGGCAAGCAGGCCTGGAGCAGCATATTTCACCATCGATGCTATATCGGAGAGACCTGGCTCAAGGTAGGTGACATGTCGATCAAGGGTATTCATCCGCCACTGGTGGATGAGGCCACTTTTTTTCAGGTGCAGGAAGTGCTGAGGGGCCATGACAAGTACAAGCAGCGTACCCAGCGCCATAAGTATTTGCTCCGCGGACTGGTTTATTCCGTGGAAGCCGATAGCTCCTGCTGGTCGGAAACTCACCAGCGCAAGGGGATAAGCTACTACCGGAGCAAATCAAGAGGCAGCCAGACCCATGTCTTTTACGACACGCGAGTTATCGAGGAGCAGTTGCCGGATGTCTTCCGGGATATAACAATCAGCGAGGACGTCCGCCAGGCAATGAGAAAAGGGCTGGCAGACTGGTTTGACTCCGAGACCGGCACCAACGAGGAACTCAAGGCTGCCGAGGCAAGGCTTGCCAAGCTCAGGACAATGGAGAAGAACCTCCAGCAGCTCTATCTCGAAGAGGATATCTCCCATCACGATTTCAAGGAGCACCGGGCACGGATTGAGGCGGAACGATCAAGGCTGACCAACACCGTGGATGCTATCAAACAGCGCCAGAACCTGGTCAAGGCAGATTTTGAGATAGCCCTCCAGCTGGCTACGGAGCTGGATTATCTTTTTGCCAGGGGAAACTTCGACAAAAGGCGCCTGCTTTGTGAGACGGTGCTCAAGCGTGTCTACGTGAAAGAGGGAACCATCACGAATGTAGAACTGAACTCACCCTTCGCCCTCATTGCCTCGAGGGCCAAGAGTTCGGAATCTGTCATACATGGTGGAGCTGAGGTATCAATAGGTAGAACTTTTTCCACCACTTTCGCTCTAGTTTACTGAATTTGCTGGTTAAAGTCCAGTAATGAGGCGATAGTTGACTACTCCTCGAGTACCCAATAAAATGAATCTAGACAAGTTCATAAGTATAGACTTATAATTTGTCATAACATTATGGATAAGATTAAAGAACAGGCAGCATTGTTTTCGGCCCTGGCGGACCCGACCAGGTTGAAGCTCCTCCAGATCCTTTGCCATCAGTCGCCTCCCGGATGCCGTTGCGTGAATAACTTGTCCCAATTAATGGGAATTACACAGCCAGCCGTCTCGCAGCACCTCCGGGTGCTTAAAACCGTTGGTCTGGTAACCGGAGAGAGACGGGGATTCCGCATGCACTATATGATTGACCCCGAGGGAATGAAACGCTGCCAGGGAATTCTCTCCACCACCCTCGAATTCAACGAAACCTGCGAAGCAGACTCCTGCCAGCAAGACTGCCATTCCTCAGAAATTTCCTCTTAGCCTTCCTATTTTCTCTGTTCACTCTCTTGACAAAATAGTACGCGCAGAACTATACTTCTCTATAAGTCTGCACTTATGGACTTATAGTAAGGAGGAGTCAAATGTACAGGGAAGAAGACTGCGGCTGTGGTGGACACGGTCCACATCATGGAGGACATCCTGGAGAGAGGCAGGAGGGTTACGGCACAGATTGTGGCTGCGGCGGGCACGGGCATTATGGTTTCAGAGGATGGCATCATCCCGGTTACTGCGGATGCGGTTGTCACCGACATCACGGGAGTATGGGATTCCATCGACGCTTTGTTTCCCGAGAAGAAGTAATTAACAATCTTGAGGAATATCTGAATCAGCTCCAGGCTGAAGCGAAGGGCGTCGAAGGGCACATCGCCGAGCTCAAGAAAAAGGGCGAATCTCCACAAGCCTGACTTCCCAACCGGAAATCAAACGGGGAAGTCAGCGGTTGATATCTGTAATCCGCTGGCTTCCTTTTGAGGAGAGACGCCATTGAAAGATCAACAAAATATTGCTATTGAGGTCAAAGACCTGACCAAGCTCTTCGGGCAGATTACTGCAGTTGACCACATCAATTTCCATGTTAATAGAGGAGAGTTCTTCGGCTTTCTGGGTCCCAACGGCGCCGGCAAGACCACCACGATACGCATGTTGACCGGAATCATCAGTAAAGACGGTGGGGAAGCCTCTATCATGGGCTATCCCGCCGGTAGTGTCCGCGCCAAGCAGTTGTCCGGGGTCATGCCGGAGCTTTCCAATGCCTACCTTGACCTGACAGCCTGGGGAAATCTCATGCTTATGGCCGAGCTCTACCGGATACCAGCTAACCAGGCAAAGGAGCGGGCGGGGTCCCTGCTACAAAACCTGGGGCTCTTTGAAAGAAAAGATTCCAAAGCGAGCACGTACTCCATGGGGATGAGGAAACGCCTGGTCCTCTCCATGGCGCTTATTACCAATCCCCAGATACTCTTCCTGGACGAGCCGACCAGCGGACTTGACGTCCAGAGCGTCCGCTTCATGCGAGCCCTGCTCCGCAATCTTAAACACGAGGGCAAGACTATATTCCTTACCACGCACAATATGGATGAGGCCGCCGAAATGTGCGAGCGTGTGGCGATAATCAACCGTGGCAGGATAGTCGCCCTGGATAGTCCCGACAACCTCAGTATTACTGCCGGGCGTGTCTACCTGATTGATGTAAGCTTTGACAAAGCTGTCAATCTGGAGACGCTGGCTAACTTGCCTGGAGTTAACCGGTTGGAGACGGCCCAGGCTATAGAAACTGCCGATAGGCTGCGGGCACAACAGGCTATGGCAGGCGCTGGCAGACCCGGGGGCATGGGCGGCAACCAGGGCAGAATGCAGGCACAAACGGCTGGCGGGCTATCCGCCGGCGCGGCGCAATCTAGGCAGGGTAAGATGTCTGGTGCTGAGCACGGTGAAGAGAAGACGTCCGATCACCGTTTCCGGTTCTATACAGATGATACCACTCTTCTCGTCACCACGCTGGTTGATTTCAGCCGGGCTAATTCGCTTCAAATGAGCATTCTTAACGTCCGCCCGCCTTCTCTTGAAGACGCCTTTGTCAGGCTGACCGAGGAGAAAAGCCATGTTAAATAGTTATGGAGTCTTGGACCAGATTATCCGTTCCTGGGCTATCGTCAAGAAAGACATGAAAATCTACTATTCCAAGGGGCCGGTCGTACTCATGGGCATCATGTACCCGGCCTTTTTGTTCATTGCCTTTGCCTTTGGGCGCGACATGCCGGTGGCATCACTTATGCCGGGGCTCATCTCCATGTCCGTTTTCTTCACCTGCTCCGCCATCGCTCCCATCACCTTTCCGTGGGAGACACAGGCGCGGACTCTGGAACGGCTGGTCTCCGCTCCGGTGGCAGTCTGGACAATCCTTCTCGGGGATATGCTGGCGTCGATGCTGACCGGGATATTCATAACCATTGTACCCATTATCATCGCCATCGCTGTCGGGTCTACTATTGTGAATCCCCTGATACTGGCAGCTGCTATCATTTTGGGGGCAATCTGTTTTGCCACCCTGTCACTGCTTATCTCCTCGCCTCCAACAAGCGCTCCACAGTACTCCCAGATGATAAGTTCCTTCGTGAAATTCCCGCTCATATTCATCAGCGGCATTTTCGTGCCGCTCAGCGAGATGCCTGCTTTTGCAAGGAGTATTACTTTTATTTCACCGCTGACATATTTCACCGACCTTGCCCGGTACTCTATGGGAGGCGGGAATTACTTCCCTGTTGGCATCGATTTCCTGGTACTCGCCGCGTTCACAGTAGCCGCCTGGATTATCGCTGTAAAGCTTCATAACAGGACACTTCCGAAGAGAATATGAAAGAAAGTTATTGATAATTAGTGTATGCGTATAAAAGGCTTCGAGTTCAGCCTTCGAGAGCTGGCGGGGTCGATGGGGGATTTCGGCACCCTGTTCCCGCTGGCCATCGGTTATATTGTCATTAACGGCATGAATCCGGCCGGGCTCCTCATCATGATGGGACTGATCAACATTACCACCGGCCTGGTCTACCGCCAGCCGATGCCGGTCGAGCCGATGAAGGTCATGGCCGTTACCGCGATTGCCCAACGGTGGCCCCCTTCACTGATTTACGCCGCGGGTTTCGGCACCGGTGTTATCTGGATAATCCTGGCTTTTACCGGCCTCATTCAGAAGCTGGCGGCAATTACCCCGCGTAGTGTTGTCCGCGGGATACAGGTAGCTCTTGGTATTTTGCTGGCAATCGAGGGTTTCAAACTGATGGCCGATCTATGGAACCCCGAGTGGCTTCCGGCAGTGATACCGTGCTGGAGTGCTGGCTGGATTCTGGGCGTGATCTCTATCGGCATCGTCATATTCTTGAGAAACAGCCGCTATTTCCCAGCTACCATCGTACTTATCCTGTTGGGGATGGTTATGGTAGGACTGGCGGGTAAACTGGATGAGTCTTTCCGGTTCGGCTTATCCCTCCCACCTATCACTTCTTTCCGGCCAATCGAAATATGGGAAGGAATGGTTGGCGCCGGCTTTGCCCAGGTATTCCTCACGGCAAGTAACGCCGTGATTGCCACTTCCGCTGTTATTGCCAGATACTGGCCGGAGAGACCGGTATCAGAAAAGAAACTGGCGATGAATATGGGCATCTTTAATGTCGTCCTTCCATTTTTCGGCGGCATGCCTATGTGTCATGGTGCCGGTGGGTATGTGAGTCAAAGGTACTTTGGAGCAAGAACCGGCGGTGCTAATCTGATGGAAGGAATCATGGAACTAAGCCTGGGGCTGATCTTCTCGGCCTCAATTGTCACCCTGTTTTCAGCATTTCCTCAAAGCATCATCGGGGCTATGTTAATCCTGGTAGGCATCGAATTGACCAAATTTGTGAGAGATATCAAGAGAAACGAGCTATTTATCATGGCTCTTACGGCAGGATTGGCGCTCTTAATCAATATGGCCGTGGGTTTTATTGCGGCAATCCTTGCCTACCACGTCCTTCGGCTGTGGGGAGATAACCGATATACGCGCTGGCTGGTTGGCGATTGATTGGCTAACTAAAAGGAGTGATCAATGAAGGTATTTAACCTTGGGGAAATGAGAGTATTTCCTTATGAGCAAAGAGAAAAGAATGTTTTCTACCAGGCTGACGAATTTAAGACAAGGATCATCGAACTACCGCCGGGTGGCCAGATGCCTGCCTGTGAAATGGCGTCTCATGTTATCTTTTATGCCCTGGACGGCGAGGTTAAAGTAACGGTAAATTCGGAAATAGCAGTCCTCAATGAGAAACATTGCCTTATTACCGAGCCGGCAACACTGTCGATGACAACTGAAAAGGGTGTCAGGTTAATGGGAATTCAGATAGCGAGAAGCATAGAGCGTTAAACGTAAATCCGACAAACCGCACTTCAGG
>CAZTMR010000054.1:0-9733 GCA_964615345.1 uncultured Dehalococcoidaceae bacterium
GGCACGAAAAACCCATCCAAAACCCGGTAATTTATTTATCTTGGACAGCAGTGATCTAATACCCAAAATATTCATACATCGATTGCTCAAATATTAGCCCACCCGTCACTATACCCACTAAAATACCTGCCGTTTGTTACTCCTGTAACGCCCATTATCTCATTAGGCTATGGCTCTTTTTGCTGTCTCTTTACTGCCGGAGCAAATACACCGAAAATAAACCCGATTACACCAATGATTATGCCCGGAGAGAGAGCAACAGTGCCCGACGTTATAGGTACTGTCCTCGTTTCAGTTCCTCATGCTTCTTGTTGCGCAGTTAGAAGCCGGGTTAATTATAGCACGAAGAATTTACCAAGCCAGCGCAGGAGAATAATGGTAAAGTCCGGCGTACGGAATTAAACTATCCTCCCCTTTCCCTACCCCTTAACCACCTCTTTTTCTGCTCGATGCGCACCGGCTCTTCGGTGGGGCGGTAGGTGGAGAGAAAGGTATCCTTGAACTGCTCGAAAGTACCGTCACGCACCGCTTTCCTTATTCCGGCGATAAGGTCAGCCATAAAGGACAGGTTGTGGATGGTGGCCAGGCGCAGGCCCAGCAGCTCGCCGGCGCGGAAGAGGTGGTGCAGGTAGGCGGCGGAAAAGGTGCGGCAGGTGTAGCAGGCGCAGGCGGAATCGACCGGCGCTTGCTGATAGCGGTAAGCGGCGTTACGGATGTTGCGTCGTCCTTCAGCAGTATAGAGGGCGCCGTTGCGGGCGACGCGGGTGGGCAGGGCACTGTCGAAGATATCGATACCCCGGGCAACCCCTTCGACGATGTCTTCCGGCGAGCCGACGCCCATAAGGTAGCGCGGTTTCGCCGCGGGCAGCAGCGCGTTCACCTCCTCGACCATCGCCCAGGTTTCCGCCTTCGGCTCGCCGAGGCTGACGCCGCCGATGGCATAGCCGGGAAAGTCCAGAGAGGCCAGGTATTCCGCGGAGCGGCGGCGCAGCTCCGGGTAAAAGCCCCCCTGCACGATGGCAAAGAGGGACTGGTCATCACGCCGCTGTGACCGGCGGCACCGCTCCGCCCAGAGGTGGGTGCGGGCCACCGCTGCGGCCACTTTCTCCCGGCTCTCTCCGTAGGCGGGGCATTCGTCCAGCGCCATAATGATATCGGCGCCCAGGGCTTCCTGCCAGCGGACGGCGGACTCCGGGGTGAGAAAGTGCTCGCTGCCATCGACGTGGGAGCGAAAAGTAACGCCGTCATCGGTGACGCGGCGGAGGGGAGCCAGGGAAAAGACCTGGTAACCGCCGCTATCGGTCAAAAGGGCGCCGTCCCAGGCCATAAACCGGTGCAGGCCGCCCATTTCTTTTACCACCTCGATGCCGGGGCGGAGATAGAGGTGGTAGGTATTGGCCAGCACCATCTCGAAGCCGATGTCCCGGAGCTCTGCCGGGGTGAGCGTCTTGACCGTGGCCTGGCTGCCCACGGGCAGAAAGACAGGCGTGGGCACCCGGCCGTGCCGCGTGGCCAGCTCACCGGCCCGGGCGCCGGAAGGTCCGGTCTTTTTCAGACGGAAATCAGGCAAAGTCCATTCTCCCGTTCAGAACAGCCACCGGTCCAGCAGCACGGCCAGAGAAAGCACTCCCAGGTAAGGGAAGGCGGAAAGGCGATAGAGCCGCCAGGAATCAGCCACCGCCCGGGAGACCACCAGCCGGCCGGAGGCAAAGATGACCTGCGCCCCCAGTACCACCGCAGTTATCAAGTAGAGCCAGCCGAAGCCGCCGACGAAATAGAAAACGATGGAGACGGCGAAAAGGGCCAGGGAAAAACCCAGCAGGAAGCGCACCGAATCCCCGGTTTCACGGTTTACCGGGAAATAAGTGATGCCGGCCCGGAGGTACTCCTGCCGGTGGGCAATCATCAGACTCCAGACGTGCAACGGCAGCCAGAGGGCGACCAGGGCACAGAGCATCACCAGTTCCCAGGCGAACTCCGGCCGGACGGAGAACCAGCCCATCAGCACCGGGGCGCAGCTGGCGAGCATACCCTGGGGATAAACGCAGGTCACTTTCTTGCGCCAGGTGGCCGCGACCAGGGTGCCGCCCAGGTCCGCCAGGAAAGCCAGGGGGTGCAGAAACCAGGCCAGGCCCAGGCCGAGGGCGATGAGCCCGATAATGAGGGGGAGGGACTTTTGCGGGGGCCGAATGCGGCCGGAAGGCAATGCCCGGCGCCGGGTGCGGAGCATAAGGGCGTCAACGCGGCGGTCCAGGTAGTTGGTCAGGCCGTTGGCACCGGCGGCCGCGAGCAGGATGACGAGAAAAACGGAGAGCAGCCGGAGCGGCGGCTCTGACGGCGCGGCTACCACCGCGGCAACGACACCGATAAAAGCCAGCAGGACGCTCGGTTGCGGTTTCAGGACTTCGATATAGCTGAGAGTCTTACCGATAGTCTGACCTCACCTCCGTGGGAACCCTACTTTTATATCTTTTTTTAGCTTGAAAAGTCAAGCTAAAGGCGGCATTTGTCATCGGCGACGAATCATATTACCATTAAGGCATGGAGCAAAAACTCAGGGAAGTCCTGGCGGCGAGACAGAAACGGCGCATCATCGACAAAAGCCTGATATCCGCCGCGGTGCTGGTGCCGGTCTACCGTAAAGACGGAGAGTACCACACCCTGTTCATCAAGCGCAGTGAGACAGTGAAGGCTCACAAGGGGGAAGTATCTTTTCCGGGCGGGGTCTACGAGGCGCGGGACGGCAACCTGCTGGAGACAGCTCTGCGGGAAAGCGAGGAGGAGATAGGGCTGAAAGCGGAAGACGCGGAGATACTGGGGGAGCTCGATGACGAAGCCAGCGTAACCACGAATTACCTGATTTCTCCCTTTGTGGCGGCGATTCCCTGGCCGTACCGGCTCCGGCTCGACGGGAGAGAGGCGGAAGAAATCATCGAAGCGCCGATAGCGTCGCTACTGGAAGTCGGTGAATCACGGACCGAGATAAGATACGGACGAAAGGTTACCGTTCACTATTACCGGTACCGGGGGAGGACCATCTGGGGGGCTACCGCCCGCATATTAAACAAGTTCCTGGCGATCTTCACCCGAATCGGGGAAGAACCGCCAGGAGAGGTAATTTCCGGCTAACAGAGAGCGGTCTGCGCCCGGTTAAGTTTTACTTTTTTCCTTCCGTGATGGCCTTTTTCGCCTTGACTTTTATCTGGCGGGGTTTTACTTCTTCCGCCTTGGGGAGAGTCAAGGTCAGTACGCCATCTTCGAACTCCGCTTCCGCTTTATCGCTTTTAACGGCAACAGGGACAGGTACGGAGCGGCTGAAGGCGCCGTAGCGCTGTTCTTTGCGGAGGTAGTCTTTATCCTTGACTTCCTCCTCTTCCCTGTGCTCCCCGCTGATGGTGACCACGTCATCCGTCACCGAGATGTCCACTTCCTCCGGCTTGACACCAGGCAGAGAGGCCTTTATGACTACATCATTTTCCGTCTGGTACATATCCATCAGGAAATCGCCTCTGCCGGCATCCGCCCAGAGCCGGGGCGGGTGGACCACGCTATCCTCAAACAGCCGGTCCATTGCCTGACGCAAACTCATCATCTCCCGGAAAGGCTCCCAACGAACCAAGTTCCTGTTCATAATTTTTACCTCCTTTCAAATATTCCGGGCATCTAACCGCTCTCCGAGCTTTCAGTATAAATCTAACATACTTAAAATATTTTGTCAAGTATCTTTTTAATAATTTTCAGTATATTTATGCTGTCCTTGACAGAAAACATTATTTTACATTATAATGCAAGTGTAAAGGTAAAGGGGCAGGATAATGGCCAGCAAGAACTATTACGAGACACTCGGCGTGAAGAAAAACGCCAGCGAATCAGAAATAAAGAAGGCTTACCGCAAACTGGCACGCCAGTACCACCCGGACATCAATCCCGGCGACAAGTCCTCCGAGGCAAAGTTCAAGCAAATAAACGAGGCTTACGAAGTGCTGGGGGACAAAGAAAAACGCCGGAAGTATGACAAATACGGGGACCAGTGGCAGTACGCGGACCAGTTTGAACAGGCGGGTTACGGACAGGCAGGCTACCGGAGGACGGGGTACCAGCAAAGGCCGTTTCAGGATTTTAGCAACGGCGGCGCCAGTTTCCACTTCGGAGGGGGGCTGGACAGTCTTTTCGAGGAGATCCTGCGGGGGGGAGGCGGCACCCCCTTCACCCGGCGGTCCGCTCCGCAACGCGGCCGGGACACGGAAGCGCAAGTAGAAGTAACGCTGGAAGAGGCCTACCACGGGACGAACCGCACCCTGAACCTGCAGGTTGAGGAGCCGTGCCCGACGTGTCAGGGCGGCGGCTGGTTGCAGAACGCGCCCTGTGCCACGTGCCAGGGGGCCGGGGCGGTCTCCCGAACGAAGCGCCTGGAAGTGAAAATCCCGGCCGGGGTCAAGACCGGTTCCCGGGTACGCATCGCCGGGAAGGGACAGCCCGGACACGGCGGCGCCAGCGGAGACCTCTTTCTGATAATCTCGGTAAAGCCGCACCGGACTTTTGAGCGGCGCGGCGACGACCTGCACGAGGAGGTCCAGGTGCCGCTGAGCACGGCCATCCTGGGCGGTGAGATACAGGTGCCCACACTCAAAGGGAAACTGGCTTTGAAAATCCCGCCGGAGACCCAGAACGGGCGCACTTTCCGCCTGGCGGGACAGGGTATGCCCCGCCTGAACGGCTCCGGAAGGGGTGACCTGCTGGCAAAGGTGAACGTGGCACTGCCGACCAGGTTATCAGAAAAAGAGAAAGAGCTGTTCCGGCAGCTTAAAGAGCTAAGGCCTTCACAGCCATAAGGAGAAGTAACCATGAGCGAAGAAGGAACTGAACCCAGATACGTAATAAGCATTGCCGCCCGGATACTCGGTGTGCAGACGCATACCCTGCGTTATTACGAAAGAGTGGGCATAGTCGAGCCGCAGCGTTCCCGAGGCAATATCCGGCTTTATTCGGAAAGAGACATCAATACGCTACGGCGGATAAAGACACTGGTAGAGGATCTGGGGGTAAATCTGGCCGGGGTGGAGGTAATACTGCGGCTGATGCAGCACATCGACCACCTGCAGAACCAGGTGGAAACCCTGGAGTCCCAGGCAAAAAGGTTGGGAGGTAAAAACCAATGAGACAGGAAAAATTCACGGAACTGGCCCAGGAAGCGCTGGCCGCTTCCCAGGAGCTCGTGCGCGAGTACGAGCACAGTCAATGGGACGTAGAGCATATATTGATGGCGCTGCTCCAGCAGGAAAAGGGGCTGGTCAGCGACATTCTCAAAGAATTCAACGTGGACGTGGTGGCGGTGCGTCAGCGGGTGGAGACCGCCCTGGACCAGATACCCAGGGCTACCTTTGCCGCGGGGCAGCAGATATACGCCACGCCGCGTGTGGCCCAGCTGCTGAAGAAAGCCAAGGAGGAGGCCGACCGGCTCAAGGACGAGTTCATCAGCACGGAGCACGTGTTTATCGCCATTTTTGGGGAAGAAAAGGGCGAGGCAGTTACCATCCTGAAGCAGTTCGGCATTGACCAGGAGAAAGTTTACGCGGCGCTGCAGAAGCTGCGCGGCGGGCACCGGGTGACGGATACCCGGGCGGAGAGCAAGTACCGCTCCCTGGAGAAATACGGGCGCGACCTGACCGAGTTCGCCCGGCAGGGTAAGCTGGACCCGGTGCTGGGACGGGACGACGAGATAAGGCGGGTGATGCAGATACTCACCCGGCGCACCAAGAACAACCCGGTGGTGGTGGGTGACGCCGGGGTGGGCAAGACGGCCATCGCCGAAGGGCTGGCCCAGAAAATCGCCGCCGCAGACGTTCCGGACTCGCTGAAAAAGCGCAAAGTAGTGGCCCTGGATATGGGAGCGCTGGTGGCGGGAAGCAAGTTCCGCGGCGAGTTCGAGGAGCGTCTCAAGGCAGTCATGGACGAGGTGCGGCAGGCCCAGGGTGAGGTTATTCTATTCATCGACGAAATACACACCGTGGTCGGCGCCGGGGCGGCCGAGGGGGCGATTGACGCCAGCAACATGCTCAAGCCGGCTCTGGCCCACGGGGAGCTGCAGTGCATCGGCGCGACCACTCTCGACGAGTACCGGAAATACATCGAGAAGGATAAGGCGCTGGAGAGGCGTCTCCAGCCGGTATTCCTGGGAGAGCCGACGGTTGAAGCGACCATCGAAATGCTCCGGGGGCTCCGGCCGAGATATGAGGCGCACCACAAGATAAAAATCAGTGATGACGCCCTGGAAGCCGCCGCCCGTTTCAGCCAGCGTTACATCGCCGACCGGCAGCTGCCGGACAAAGCAATCGACCTTATCGATGAGGCGTCCAGCAAGCTGCGCATCGATACGGAGAGCGCGCCGCCGGATATCCAGTCGTTAGAATCCGAACTCAAGCGGCTGACCAACGAGGAGGAAGCCGCTTCCCAGCGGCAGGACTACGAGCAGGCGGCCGAGCTGAAGACGGAAAGGCTGCAACTGGAAACCCAATACGAGAAAGCGAAGGGAGACTGGCTGCAGCAGGAAAAAATCAGCGAAACGGTCAATCAGGAGCACATCGCTCAGCTCATCTCCAGCTGGACGGGCATCCCGGTATCCCAGATGCTGGAAGGAGAGGCGGAGAAGCTGCTGCACATGGAAGAGCGCATCCACGAGAGGCTGATAGACCAGGAGGAAGCGGTGTACGCAATATCCGAGGCCATCCGGAGGAGCCGGGCCGGGCTGAAGAACCCGAGACGGCCCATCGGGAGCTTCGTTTTCCTCGGCCCGACGGGCGTGGGCAAGACGGAGCTGGCGCGTACCCTGGCCTGGTTCCTGTTCGACGATGAGAACGCGATGGTAAGAATGGATATGTCCGAATACCAGGAGAAGCATACCGTTTCCCGGCTGGTGGGGGCGCCCCCGGGCTATGTGGGTTTCGAAGAAGGGGGACAGCTTACCGAGGCGGTGAGACGGCGCCCTTACCGGGTCATCCTGCTTGACGAGATAGAGAAGGCTCACCCGGATGTGTTCAACACCCTGCTCCAGCTGATGGACGACGGGCGACTGACGGACGGACACGGCCGCACCGTGGACTTCAAGAACTGCGTGGTCATCATGACCAGCAATGCGGGCGTGGAGCTTATCAAGCGCGAGACCGGCATGGGATTCGCCACGCGCCGGGACGAGGCAAAGACCCGGAAGCAGGGATACGAGGCGATGAAAGAGAAGGTGATGGCCGAGGTGAAGCGGACCTTCCGTCCCGAATTCCTGAACCGGCTGGACGAGATCATCGTCTTCCACGAGCTGTCCGAGGAGCAGCTGGGCAGCATTGTCGAGCTGATGGTAAAGGACCTCCAGGCGCGGCTCGCCGAACGCAAGCTGAGCATCACGCTGACCAAAAAGGCAAAGTCGTGGCTGGCCAGAGAGGGCTATGACCCGGCCTACGGGGCGCGGCCACTGCGCCGGGTGATCGAACGCTACGTGGAGAACCCTCTATCCAGCAAGCTGCTGCGCGGTGAGTTCAAAGAAGGCGACACGATAAAAGTGGACGCCGGTGCCGACGGCCTGACCTTCAGAATCGGCGAAAAAGCCAGAGTGGCCGCGTCTCCGGCCGGGGTGTAAAGCAGTGGATGGCCCGTCCTCACTTCAGACCGGCAATAAACCCGCCGGCGGCGAAACAGGTTTCCGTTCCGATATGGTTACGGGACTTCGCCGCCGGCGTGTTTTCCAGGAACGACCGACGGCCGAGGAGCAAATCTGGACAGATGTAACACCGGTTGTGTAAAATAATATGATTTCATGATAGAAAAAGGAAAGAAGGGTTCTGCCAGAGTAGCCTACCTCACGGGGGCAGTGGGGGTGGTGGCTACGCTGCTTATGGCGGCGGCGGTAGTTTATTTCTGGGACTGGGTGCGGGCACTGGAAGGGTACGGGTATGTGGGTGCTTTTTTCATCAGCATCCTGGGTGGGGCAACCATCCTTATCCCGATACCAATGCTGGCGGTGGTCTTTGCCCTGGGCGGCGTGCTGAAATATACCTGGCTGCTCGGCGCAGTGGCCGGTCTGGGGGAAACGCTGGGGGCACTGGCCATCTACATGACCGGTTACGGCGGCGGAGCCGCTTTCTACCACAGCCGACACGGCAAAATACAGTCCGCTTACCAGCGGCTGATGGCGCTTATGGAGAGAAGAGGCTCGCTGACGCTGTTCGTGCTGGCTTCGGTGCTCAATCCGTTCTTTTATCCGGCCGCCCTGGCAGCCGGGGCTTTGCGTTTCGGCATCAGGAAGTATTTCCTGATTACCTGGGTAGGCAAAACAATCAAGGGCATGACCGTAGCCTACGCCGGCTACTGGGGACTGCGGGGACTGCTCAGGATGCTGGGGGCCCCGGTTTAAGCGTCAGTCCCTACTCCGCGACTATTTCAATCCCTATTATTTTATCGCCTTCAAACTGCGGGTTCTGGTTCGGGTCTCTGGGGGTCAGGCTCTCGAGAACGTCCATTCCTTCAACCACCTGCCCGAAGACGGAATGTTTGCCGTCCAGGGCGGGCTGGGGAGCATAGGTGATGAAAAACTGAGAGCCGTTGGTATCCGGGCCGGCATTGGCCATTGACAGCGTTCCGGTCCCGTGGGTATGACCGGTAAATTCGTCTTTAAAACTGTAGCCGGGCCCTCCCCTGCCGGTACCGGTGGGGTCTCCCCCCTGGGCCATAAAGCCGGGGATTACCCGGTGGAAGGTGCTGCCATCATAGAAGCCTTCCTGGGCCAGAAAGACAAAGTTGTTCACGGTTACCGGCACGTCCGCGGCGAAAAGCTCCAGCACGATGGTCCCTTTTTCCGTTTCCATAAACGCGGTGTATTTTTTGGCGGTATCGATTATCATCGGGGGTGGTTCCGGGTAAGTCTTAGGCTGCGGCGCTGTTTCCGCTTCCGGAGAGGGCTCTGACGGCTGGGCCGGGGATGGTGCTGGGGTGGCGCCGCCACAGGCCAGGCCGAGCAAGCCTGCCAGCACGATGAGCAGGATAACACCCGCGGCGCGGGGTAAAGCCCGTGTCCACATAACTGCCTCCCTGGTCTGCCGAGCAGACGATAGTTCTGGCCCGATTTTAACGCACCCGGCGAGAATAAACAATTATTTTCTGCCTGGCAGTAGCGCGCTGGCCGCTGTTTATCATAGAATACCGAAAAGGGGGAGGGCAAATGACCGCGGGAGATGAGCTCCGGGAAGCAGAAGGCATCATCAGGGAGGCGGAAAGCTGGAGCGGGAAGGATGTCCTGGCGGCGGATAGCTACCGGGATATTATCCGCGGGCTGGCCCGGGTGGAGGCGGGGCTGCGCCGGCTGATGACGGAATATGCCGCCGGCGGAGCGGGGCTATCCGTTTCCGAGGTCTATCTGGCTTCAGAGCTGCTGGAGAGACTGCACGAAGCCGGGCACAACCTGCCCCCCTTTACCGGGTAGGGAAAGACAGCGGGCAGGATTTGCCTTCCGGGCTGTTTTCTGCTAAATTATACAGTGCGCGTGGGGCTGTAGTTCAGCTGGGAGAACGTTTGACTGGCAGTCAAAAGGTCAGGGGTTCGAGTCCCCTCAGCTCCACCAAGGTTATCAATAGGTAGAACCGCCACATCGTTCCAACCACTCGGTCCCGGCACCAGGGGCAACTTATAGCGTACTGTTACGGACTTTCCATCAGTCTCTAATCGCTTTACGAATGAACGTAAGAACGCT
>CAZTMR010000055.1:0-9662 GCA_964615345.1 uncultured Dehalococcoidaceae bacterium
CTTGGAATCAAATCAGGTTGGAAAAAGTTCGATATGGTTCCCGAGTCCCCAGCCATTTTACCGGACAGAACAGAGTATTAGAGTCAAGGAGGAAAGAACCGGTGGCTGATTACGAAGAGAGGGTACGACAGGAAGAAGCCAGGCTGAGGCTGGCGCTGGACTTTGCCGAGGCGATGACGGAGGAGCTGGGTGAGGAAAAGGCGCAAGAGATAATCCGGAAGGGATGGGCCAAATTCGGGGCGGATAACATCAGAAGCCGGCTGGAGGGAGTACCGGCCGAAGACAGGCTGGCAGCGCTGGGGGAGTGGTTCCAGAAGCAGGCTGAAGTCAGGCCGGAGCTGAAAGTAATTGAGGCGACACCGAAAAAACTGAGCGTGGAGTTTTCCGGCTGCCCCGTCTATGAGGTGTGTAAAAAGGCGGGCAAAATGGAAGTCTGCCAGGCTTACTGCGACTCCGATTTCATGGTCACGGACGTGATACACCCGAAGGTAAAGCTGGTTAGAGACAAGGAACTCGCCTACGGAGCAGCCATCTGCAACCATTGCTGGATAATGGAAGACTAGGCCGGGCTTCCACCGGCGGGAAACTGCCGTTTCCCCCGGCGCAAATCAGGTCACTGACGTCATAAGGCCCCGGACGGGCAAATTAGAAACGATTGAAGGCGGTGATAATTGACAGAAACCAGAGTAGTCTATCTTGCGGACAGGGGCAAAATCAAAACCGAGCGCGTGACACTCCCGGAGCTTAAACCCAACCAGGTGCTGGTGAAAACACACCAGGCGTCTGTGTGCGGTTCAGAAAGGTATTTCTACCGCGGGATAACGGTGAGGCCGGAAGATGAGGCCAGGGGAGGGCCGGAAGAGTTCGCCGAGCGCCAGGACGGAAAGCCGAGACACGCCTATCCGATAGGTCCCTGGGGGCACGAGGGAGGCGGCACCATAATAGAAGTAGGCTCCGCGGTGGAGGAATATCTCGGCGGGGGGAAAGTGTCCGTGGGGGACAGGGTGGGCAGCCTGGTCTATCCAACCTATACCGATTACTGGGTAACCGACCCGGCCCACGTGCAGCCGATACCGGAAGGAGTGTCATTCGAAGTGGGGTGCCTTTATGAGGCGCTCGGCTGCGCCGGATGGGCGGCGCTCTACCTGGGAGTGAAGCTCGGAGATACGGTAGCGGTTAACGGCGTCGGTTTTGCCGGCAACATCCTGCTCCAGGGCGCGGTAAAATCAGGCGCTTCCAAAGTTATCGCCGTGGACACGGAGCAGCGCAAGCTGGACATCGCCAAACAACTGGGCGCAGACTACACGATAAACGTCAATGACGGCGACCCGGTGGAAAGAGTGCTCGAAATAACTCACGGCGAAGGAGTCGACGTGGCGGTGGAGGCAATCGGCGGCACGGGTATCGGTATCGTGCAGGCACTGGGAATGGTGAGGCATAACGGGATAATGTCTCTTTACGGAGACAACTATATGCCGGTGAAAGAGTTCTGCTTCAACCGCTTTCACGAGGACGGGCTGGAGATACGCAACCTGAACGCGGTGCACTATACCAAGCTACGCTCAATAGAGAACATGAGAGAAGCTTACCGGGCGGTACAGCGGGGAGTATTCAACCTGGATATAATCCTGCAAAACTCGGTGCAGTACCGGCTGGACGAGATAGCCGACGTGTTCGAAAAAGAATCGGCTGACCCGCTCAAGCAGAGTTCGCTGAAGACACTGATTATCCCGTAACTCCGGATAATCCCCGCGATGGCGAGCAGTATTTTCGGGGTTTTACGGCGCGCGGGGAGCAAATTAAAGAGGAAACCGGATGAGGAAGACAAGGGCAGGCATCATCAACGTAACCGGTTACGCCGGCGTAGAACTGGCGCGCCTGCTATACGGCCACCCGGAGATTGAAATCGCTTCGGTAACCGGGCGCAGTGCCGCCGGGGAAAAGCTGGGTAAAGTATTCCCCCACCTGAGCAACATCGATTTGACCATCGAGCCCAGCCTGGGAGAAGTCGATATCGCTTTTTCGGCGCTCCCGCACAAAGAGAGCGCCGCGGAAATCATTCTCCTGCGGAACAGGGGGATCAAAGTGATAGACATCAGCGCCGATTTCCGTCTCAGGGAAGCGGGCGCCTACCCGGAGTGGTACGGTTTTACCCACCCGGCGCCGGACCTGCTGGCAGAAGCGGTCTACGGGCTTCCGGAACTGCACCGGGAGGAGATTGCTAAAACATCAATTGCAGCCAACCCGGGATGCTATCCCACCGGGGCCATACTTGCCCTGGTCCCGGCAGTGCGGGAAGGACTGGTAGAACCCGGTATCATCATCGACAGCAAATCCGGGGTCTCCGGGGCGGGGCGGAAGCTTTCCCTGACCACCCACTTTTCCGAGGTAAACAACGATGTCAGTGCTTACTCCCTGGGCGGTCACCGTCACCTGCCGGAAATCAGCCAGGAACTGAGGCAGCTAGGCCTGGAAGCTCCGGCGATTACGTTTGTTCCCCACCTGATACCGATGACCCGCGGAATCCTGACCACGACCTACGCCACGCTGGCCACCGGAAAAACCGCTGCCGGGGGAAAAGCCACCGCGGAAATAAGACAGCTCTACCAGGATTTCTACCGGGACGAGCCTTTTGTGCAGGTAACGGAAGCGCCGCCGCATACCAAGCAAGTCTGGGGCAGCAACTACTGCCTGATTTTCCCCATTATCGACGAGAGGACCGGGCGGCTGGTGGTTATCAGCAGCATCGATAACCTGGTGAAGGGGGCGGCGGGTCAGGCCATCCAGAACATGAACCTGATGCTGGGGCTGCCGGAAACCGCCGGTCTGAAAAGCCTAGCCGTTTTCCCCTGAAGTCTCCCGCTCGACAAGGCCGCGGTAAGCTTCCATCAGCCGGCAGGTAACCCTGCCCGGCTTCCCGGAACCCACAGGCACCGTTTCTCCGGACCGTTTCCTGACTGCAACCAGCGGCATAATTTCCAGCACCGAACTGGTCAGAAAGGCTTCATCAAACTGTTTTAGTTGTTTCAGGGTTATGTCAACCTGTTTCACTTTTACGCCCAGAGACTCCGCCAGTTCCATGACCACGCCGCGGGTGACACCGGGCAAAATACCGCTGGAAAGAGGTGGCGTCAGCAGGGTTGACTCCCTGACGAAAAAGACGTTACTTATGCTGCCCTCGGCGAGGCGGCCGCGCTCGTTCAGCAACAAGGCCTCATCCGTCCCGGCTCTTTCCGCCTCGATTCTGGACAGTACGCCGAGCAGGAAGCTGGTGGATTTCAGTCCGGAAAGCGGGGAATGGCTTTGCCGACGCAGCGAGGCGATACCGGCGGTGTAACCCCGGGCATAGGCGGCGGGAGGGAGCGGGGTATAGGCACCGGCGGTAACCAGTACCGCGGGTTTTACCGGAGCGTCCGTCCCCGGGAAAGACGGGACTTCACCGCGGGATACGGTGAGACGGAGCCGGGCGTTACTCAAACCATTCGCTTCCAGGGTAACGGCGCAGGCCCGGGCCAGGTCAATACCGGCCAGCCCGGAAGCCATCCCGAGAGTACCCGCCGCCGCTTTGAGCCGGTCCAGATGGCTTTCCAGGCGGAAAACCCTGCCGCGGTAGGCACGCATGGTCTCGAACAGACCATAGCCGTAGAGAAAACCGTGGTCGAAAGCCGAGATACGCGCCCGGGAACGCGGCACCAGCGAGCCGTTGAGATAAACTTTCTCCGTCACCACAGTCCTCCTCTGGCGCCGGAACGGACCCCGGGAAGACTCAGAAAGTTGGCCAGGATACTCTGCCCTTTATCGGTCAGTATGGACTCGGGGTGAAACTGAATGCCCTCCACGCCGTCATCACTGTTTCTCACCGCCATTATCTCCCCGTCCGCGGTGCGGGCGGAGACCGTGAGCGAAGCGGGCAATGTTTCGGGGC
Source organism: uncultured Dehalococcoidaceae bacterium (assembly GCA_964615345.1). GTDB lineage: Bacteria > Chloroflexota > Dehalococcoidia > Dehalococcoidales > RBG-16-60-22 > JACZSH01. Next base: position 3,926 of record CAZTMR010000055.1, read on the forward strand.
CGATGACCAGCGAGTGATAGCGCCCCCCGACGAGGGGCGACGACAGACCGGAAAAGATGGTTTTGCCATCGTGGTAAACGAGCGAAGTCTTACCGTGCACCGGTGTTTCCGCCCTCCGGATTACGCCGCCGTAAACGTGACCGATACACTGGTGCCCCAGGCAAACTCCCAGAATGGGAATCCTGCCCCGGAACCTCCGGACCACGTCATTGGAGATACCAGCCTCGAGGGGAGTACAGGGGCCGGGGGATATGATGATGTGGCTGGGGGACAGGGCCGTGATTTGCTCCAAGGAGATACAATCGTTGCGGGCCACCACCGGCTCCCGCCCCAGCTCCCCCAGGTACTGGACCAGGTTATAGGTAAAAGAATCGTAATTATCGATTACCAGTATCACCGTACCGTCTCCACCATAACCCGGGAGGAAAGATTGAGCGCCTGCACCAGCGCTTTTGCCTTGTCCAGAGTTTCCTCGTACTCCGCCTCCGGCTCAGAATCGAAGACGATGCCGCCACCCGCCTGAAAGCAGGCCCGTCCCGCCTTTACCAGGAAGGTACGAATGACGATGTTCAAGTCCATTTCGCCACTGAAGCCGAGGTAACCAATGGAGCCGGTGTAAACGCCGCGGCGGGTAGGTTCCAGTTCGTCGATAATTTCCATCGCCCTCACCTTGGGAGCGCCGGTAATAGAACCGCCGGGAAAGCACGCTTTAAGCAGGTCAATGCGTCCCTTATCTTCGAGGAGCCGGCCCTGCACCGTAGAGGTTAGGTGAAAGACGGTGGGGAAGGTCTCCAGCGCCGCCAGCTCGGTAACCCGGACCGTACCGTAGCGGCAGACGCGGCCGATGTCATTGCGCTCAAGGTCAACAATCATCACGTTCTCCGCCCGGTCTTTAGCGCTGGAAAGCAGTTCTTCGGCCAGGGCGCTATCCTCCGCCAGCGATTTACCGCGCGGACGGGTGCCCTTGATAGGGCGCGTCTCCACCCAGTCGCCCCGGACCCGGAGAAACCTTTCCGGTGAGGCGGAGATAAGGGTCAGGTCATCAAACCCGAGATAAGCGGCAAAAGGTGCCGGGTTGATGCGGCGCAGGCGCCGATATAAATCATAGGGCGGGACGGGCAACTCAGCTTCAAACCTCTGGGAGAGGTTCACCTGAAAGATGTCACCGGCGCAGATATATTCCCGGGCGGCGGCCACGGCGCGGAGATATTCCTGATGCGAGAAATTGGACCGGAGGACGATGTTCTCATCCGGGCAGGGTGACAGCATTAAGTCACCCGCAGCGCCGGGGGCCCGCCGCAATATCCTGTTTTTTACCTCCCGCAGTCTCTCCGCGGCCCGCCGCAGGCGTCTTGCCTCGTTCAGTTCCGGGAAGCCGGTGGATACCAGGTATTTTTTCCCCGTGGCGTGGTCCAAGGCGCAGACAACGTCATAAAAAGCGAGATAGCATTCCGGGCAGTCCAGGTCATCGATGGTAGTGGCAGGCAGGCGCTCGATAAAATGGCACAAATCGTAGCTGAAATAGCCGACGGCGCCACCTGCCAGAGGAATACCTTCCGGGCAGCCGTCCAGGGAATAGGTCGACAGGAGCTCATCGATGACATCGAAAGGGTTTCCGTGGCGGGTTTCCACGCCGTTTTCGCCCAGCAGGGATATCTCACTGCCCCGGCTGCGGAGCACCAGGAAAGGGTCACTACCGGTAAAGGAGTGGCGACCCAGGCGGGCCGGGTCCATACCGCTGTCCAGGAAAAAGGAGAAGGGGCGGTCCCGGAACGCCTCAAAAACCGCCGGGGCGTCCGCCGGGGTCTGGATTTCCGATACCAGGGGATAACGCTTCATCTTGCGGGCAGTCCCATCATCGACACTACCCAGAATTATATACCGGGACGGCTTTTTTGGGAAATCATGAGGATGGATGCGGTAAGCCACGGCAAGCATTGTCTCTTTTCCCCGCCTCTGCTATGCTTTAGGCGAGGAAAAGACCGCCGGCTTATTTTCACGGTGATATGACAAACCGCTTCCGCCGCATCAATTACGTCAAGATTACCATCTTCGGCTTTGCCCTGAGCGCGCTGTGGCAGAGCATGCACACCATTGTCCTGCCGCTGCGGCTGCTGGACTTCGCCGCTGAAGGACAGAAAAACACGTACCTCGGGCTACTCACCTTTACCGGCCTGCTCCTGGCGATTATCGTTCAGCCCGTCGCCGGGGCAATCAGCGACCGTTCCTTCTTCAGGTGGGGCAGGCGGCGGCCGTACGTGGTCCTGGGCACGGCCGCCGCCCTGCTTTTCCTCCCCGGCATCGGTCTGGCGGGGAGCCTGGCGGTCCTCTTCATCAGCTACAGCCTGCTCCAGGCCAGCACGAATACAGCCCAGGGGCCGTACCAAGCTTTTATCCCGGAACTGGTACCGGAAAAGAGGAAAGGAACGGCTTCCGGAGTCAAGGGCCTGCTGGAAGTGGTGGGGGGTATAGCCCTGATATATCCTCTGGCCATCTTCATGGACCGCTATTTCAAGAGCGGGGAGGGCCAGTGGCTGTGGTTGACCATCGGGGTACTGGGAGCGCTGTTGCTGGCGGCGATGGTACTGACGGCGGTCACGGTAAAAGAGAGCAAACCGGAAAAAAGAGGCGCCGTTCCCCTGAAGTCAACGCTTTTCCGCACTTTCCAGATGGATATCCGTGGCAATCCCGACTTTGCCTGGTTTCTTCTGTCCCGGCTGTTCATTTTCATGGCTTTTACCACCATCCAGCAGTTTGCCCTTAACTTTCTGCGAGACGTCATCGGCGCGAACGACCCGGCGGAGGCTACCGCCCGTTTTTCCATAGTAGCGGTAGCCGGCATGCTGGTGACGGCTTACCCGGCGGGCGTTATCTCCGACCGGACGGGACGGAGACCGGTTATCATCGGGGCCGGGCTGCTGGGGGCCGCCGGCACGACGGCTATTTTTCTGGTCCACGACTACAGCGTGATTTTGATTGCCGCCGGGGTCATCGGGCTGGCCATCGGGGCTTACAACAGTTCCAGCTGGGCGCTGGCGACGGATCTGGTCCGGAAGGGGGACGAAGCGCGTTATCTGGGGCTGGCCAACGTGGCCACGGCGGGCGGGGCGGCCCTGGCGCGGCTGATAGGACCGATAATCGATCTGTTTAACGCTCAGACCGCCAACCTGGGTTACCAGGTCATGCTGGGAGCCTGCATCACCTACTTTATAATCGGTTCGGCGCTGGTGACCCGCATCCGGCGCCGGAACTAGCCGAAAAGCGGCAGCAGTACCCTCAATCCCATTACCGCCAGCACGACGACGGTCACATAAAGGATGGTGCGTCCCAACCAGCACAGGAGGAGGAATTTCCAGAACGGGAAGCGCAGGGCACCGGCGGCGATTCCGGCCAGGTCAAAGATGAGGGGAAACAGCGCCAGTATGAAGATGGTCAGGGACCCCCATTTTTTAACCATACCCTCCACGCGGTCATACAGTCCTATCTTCTCCACCAGCCCACGCCCGCTGTAGCCGGCGAGATAGCCGCTGATTTCTCCCACGGCGGCACCGGCACCGCCGGCGACCCCGACCAGAAACGCGGAAGGCATGGCGGCACCGAGAGCAAAAAGTATGACGATATTACCGGCGGGCAGGATAACCGTGGCGTTAAAAATGAGGCTGATGATAAAGGCCCCGAGATATCCGTACGCGGTCAGCTGCGCAATCCGACCGGGGTACTGCTGGTAGAAATAGAAGAGGCCGATGGTAATGGTCAGTACGACAACGAGCACCAGATAGCGAAACAGCCGCTTTTTCAAGGAGGCATTTTTCTCAGATTTCCAGGAACCGGTTGACTCATTCATACTACTGGTGAGTGCATTGTAACACGTATTGCCTGCCGGCGCTATCTTTGCTATACTAAAAAAGGACTTCCCCCCATCGTCTAGAGGCCTAGGACACCGGCCTTTCAAGCCGGCAACAGCGATTCGAATTCGCTTGGGGGGACTTTCACTGGTTCAAACGTCTGGCCGAAGATGAAGATTATCGGGCTTACGGGCGGCATCGGCAGCGGTAAAACAACGGTAGCCAGCTTCCTGGCCGACCTGGGCGCGGTAGTGCTGAATGCAGACAGCATCGGCCACGAGATATATAATACGGACCCCGCGATACGGGAGAAGCTGAAAGGTCTCTTCGGGGAGCGCGCCGTCACGGAAAACGGGGCTGTGGACCGCGCCTTTCTGGGCAGACTGGTTTTCAGCAACCCGAAGGCCAGGACAACCCTCGAGCGAATCATGCACCCCCTGATTTACCGGCGGATAATCGACCGGCTGCAAGAATACCGCCGCCGGGGTGTGAAAGTGGTGGTGCTGGAAATCCCGCTGCTGGTAGAAACGGGGGGCGTATCTATGGTAGACGAGGTCTGGGTAACTACCGCCCCCGAAGCAACGATACTGAAACGTCTCAGGACGAAAACCGGCCTTACCGAAGCGGAACTCAAGACCAGAATCGAAGCACAATCGACTTCCGAGGAGCGGCTGAAAGGTGCCGATGAGGTTATCGAGACCGACTGCGGTCTTGAGGAGCTAAGGGGCAGGGTGAAGCGGCGGTGGCGCCGTATCCGGGAAGAAGAGGAACGGGCGGTTTAGTCCATGCTCACCAGGCCCTTGCGCAGGGCGTACTTGATAAGTTCGGTACGGTTATGGATGTCCAGTTTGCCCATTATGTTGGTACGGTGCCCCATCACCGTTTTCAGGCTGATATAGAGCTTTTTGGCGATCTCCCGGCTCGATTTCCCCTCAGCGATGAGCTTTAAAATCTCCCTCTCTCTCGAAGTCAGGCGGTCGTAAGGCTCTTCATCGACCTGACGGCGGTAGCTATCAATGAGCGCCGCGGCGACAGAAGGATAGAGAAACGAATCGCCGCTGCACACGGCGTAGATGGCGGAAACCAGCTCCTGTCCCAGGGCCCTCTTGGGGACGTAACCGGCAACACCGGCCTTCACCGCGGCCACCACGTATTCCTTGTTGTCATGCTGGGTGAGAACCAGGACTTTTGCCGAAGGCATTTTCTTCAGTATGCGGCGGGTTGCTTCCAGTCCGTCCAGGCCGGGAATGGCCAGGTCCATAATGATGACGTCAGGCTTGAGTTTAAGCGTTTCTTCGATGGCCTCATTGCCGTCCGCCGCCTCGCCAACTATCTCCATATCTTCCTGAAGGTCAAGCAGAGCACGGATGCCGTCCCGCATAATAGCGTGGTCATCCACCACCAGTATCCTTATTTTATTCATCAATACCCCCGTAATTTCCGGGAAATCAGGGATGTTTTATCCGCCTGACAATCCACCAAAATATAATCTTTTGCCAGTATATTACACCAGATAATCACTGCAAGTAAATACCGGCCGAACACAATAGACCTAAGAGATTAAATACCGGTAAAAGTCCCGCATTTGTACCGGGGGGGGGCGGGAGTATTTTGACGGAGAAAGGAGACCGGACACGGTTCTGCTTGCTCCCGGCTGGAGAGGGGCCAGGGGGGAGGTAAGCACAGAACAAGCAAACGCAAATAAAGCCGCAAACGGTTAAGTATAATCGTGGTTGATTTGTTCATCTCCGCCTCATACCAGACAGGGTAATTTCATATCTCGGCTTATGCTTCAAGTCCTTTGGTTTCCGTCTAGGCTTTTTGGCCTTGCGTTTAACTTCAGATGTCTGGACATAACACGTTCGAGAAAGTCTGATAGATAAGTTGCAATC
>CAZTMR010000056.1:0-7669 GCA_964615345.1 uncultured Dehalococcoidaceae bacterium
TCACTCTATGCCCGCTACCGGCAGTGCCTGGGCGGGGATGCGGAGATACCGGCCGACGGCTACGTGGGGAGCTACCTGGCGGACCTGGCGGAGGAGATAATCAGGGAGGCGGGGGACGAGCTGGAGGGTCTTCCCGAGGAGGAGCGGAGAGAGCGGCTGGGGCGGCTGGGGCTGGAGAGGATAATCAGGCAAATCAGGGGCGACCTGGAGGAGCTGGGGGTGAGTTTTGACGTGTGGTTCAGCGAGCGCAGCCTGTACGGGGGGGGGCAGTACCGGGAGGCGTTTGGCCGGCTGAAGGACGGGGGCTATATCAGCGAGAAGGAGGGGGCTACGTGGTTTGTTTCCACGGCGCTGGGCGAGGATAAGGATAACGTGGTGATACGGCGGGACGGCTCGCCGACGTATTTTGCTACCGACATCGCCTACCATTATGACAAGTTTGTCCGGAGGGGATTCGATACCGTGATAGATATCTGGGGGGCGGACCATATGGGGCATGTTTCCCGGATGAAGGCGGTGGTGGGGGCGATGGGCATAGACCCGGAGCGATTGAAGGTGATAATCTCCCAGATGGTGACGGTGCGGCGGTTGGGAGAAGTGGTGCGGCTTTCCAAGCGGAGCGGGGATATTATCACTCTGAAGGAACTGGTCACGGAGGTGGGCGCGGACGCCTGCCGGTTCGTCTTTCTGTCCCGCACGGCGTCCAGCCAGATGGACTTTGACATCGAGCTGGCGAAGAAGCAGTCCGCGGAGAACCCGGTCTATTACGTCCAGTACGCGCACGCGCGCATCGCCAGTATATTGCGTCTGGCGGCGGAGAGAGAGATAGATTACCGGGACGGGGACGTTTCCCGGCTGGTCACCGAGCCGGAGCAAATCCTGATACGGAAGATGCTGCTGCTTCCGGAAGTGGTGGAGCTGATTGCCCAGACGCTGGAGCCGCACCACCTCACCTACTACGCCCAGGAGCTGGCGACGGTCTTTCACAGCTTCTACAAGCTGTGCCGGGTGGTCTCCGACGACGAGGCGCTGAGCAAGGCCCGGCTGAAGCTGGTGGAGGCGGCGAAGCTGGTGCTCAGCCGGACGCTGCACCTGATGGGGATGAACGCCCCGGACAGCATGTAAGGGCCGGTGCCGGACGCCTATGCCGAAGCGGCGGGCGGCTTTTCTCCGTTTTCCACAACATTTCCCGGCGGGTCTTCCCGTACTTCTCCAGTACCGGACAGGGGCCCCGTTTCCCTCCAGCGCAGCCAGAGCACGCCGGCGGTAATGAGCACCACCCAGGCGGTAACGAAGACCTCTACCTGGGTATAGGAGAGAAGCCCGCTCTGCACGAAGGCAGCGCTGTAATTGGTCACGGAGTGGAGAAGGGCGGCGACCAGGTAGAGCTGCCAGCCCCAGCCGCGGGCCAGACCGTAACCGGCCAGCGCGGTGACGGAAATGTGGAAAGCGACGATGATGAAGCGTTCCCAGAAGGCGACGAGCGTTATCAAGCCTCCTTCCGAGACCATAGACCAGGACCAGCCGGAGCGCAATACCATGCCGTGCACCCACTGGGCCTCAAAGATGCCGAGGCCGGCGCCGGCCACGGCGCCGGTGAGCAACCCCATAAGAGGGCTGATGTTCTTACCGGACCGCCACCACCAGAAGACCACGGGGACGAGCTTGGCGCCTTCCTGGATGAGGCCGGAGACCAGTATCTGGGGGATGGCGGTGAGCATAATCCAGCCGGCGAGCACTCCCTGGCTCCAGGCGAGTCCCAGGCCGCGGCCGACGAGCACCTGGAGCGGAATCTGGACCAGGCTGACGGAGACGAGCGTTACCAGAGCGCTGGCAAGGAGCACTGCCCAGAGGCGGGGCCTGCGGATGAGGGGCGGCCAGAAGGCGACCAGCCAGATGATACCGAAGGAGATGGCCAGCGAGATGCCGGTGATATCCGGATGAGCGAACCAGGAGAGGAAAAAGTTCCAGGTCTGTATCCACATAACAACCTCCTGCCAGGGTGCCTTTTTCTGAATCAATTCCGGCTTCAGCGCCGGTATTCTCTTCTGCCTTCTTTAAGGTGCCCCTCCTGGACTTCCAGCCGGAGTCAGTTACCAAGATTTATCCCCGATATCCCTCAGACCTCATAGTTCCGGTCTCGCTTTGTGCCAGTCCGTGGCTTGCTCGTGGGCGTGGGCGATTTTCAGGATGGTCTCCTCGGCGAAGGGTTTGCCGATAATCTGGAGGCCGACGGGGAGGTCATCGACAAAGCCGGCGGGGACGGAGAGGGCGGGGAGGCCGGCGATATTGACCGGCAGGGTGCAGACGTCCGCCAGGTACATCTGGAGGGGGTCATCCACCTTTTCCCCGATTTTGAAGGGGACGGTGGGAGAAGTGGGTGTGACCAGGGCGTCATACTTCTCGAAGGCGGCATCGAACTCGCGGCGGATGAGGGTGCGCACTTTCTGGGCTTTGAGGTAATAAGCGTCATAGTAGCCGGCGGAGAGGGCGTAAGTGCCGAGCATAATGCGCCGCTTGACCTCAGCGCCGAAGCCGTACTGGCGGGTCTTCTCCATAGAGTCCCACATAGTGTTCCCGGCGTAAGAGAAGCCGTATTTGACGCCGTCATAGCGGGCGAGGTTGGCGGAGGCTTCCGAGGGGGCGATGATATAGTAAACGGCGAGGGCGTAAGGAGTGGAGGGGAGCGACACCGCCCAATCGACGACGGCGCCCAGTTTCTCCAGCCCGGCAATGGCCTGCTTTACCGCGGCGGCCACTTCCGGGGACATTCCCTCGACGAAATACTCGGCGGGGATGCCGATGCGCATTCCGCGGATATCTCCATCCAGGCCGCGGGTATAATCGGGAACGGGCAGGGATACGGAGGTAGAATCGCGCCGGTCATGACCGGCGATAGCGTTCAGGACGAGGGCGGCGTCAGTCACGTCCGCGGTGAGGGGGCCAATCTGGTCAAGGGAACTGGCGAAGGCCACCAGACCGTAGCGGCTTACCCTGCCGTAGGTAGGCTTCAGGCCAGTGACACTGCAAAAGCCGGCCGGCTGGCGGATGCTGCCGCCGGTATCCGAGCCGAGGGCATAGACGGCTTCTCCGGCGGCTACGCCGGCCGCGGAGCCGCCGCTGGAGCCGCCGGGAACGCGCGCGGGGTCCCAGGGGTTACGGGTGGGGAAAAAGGCGGAGTTTTCCGTGGAGGAGCCCATGGCGAATTCGTCCATATTCGCCTTGCCGACGATAACGGCGCCGCAATCGTTCAGTTTTTCGATGACGGCGGCGTCATACGGGGGGACGAAGTTTTCCAGCATCCGGGAGCTGCAGGTGGTGGGCACGCCTTTAGTACAGATAACGTCCTTGACCAGAACCGGCACACCACAGAGGGGGCCGGAGCCGGGGCTGGAGGAGAGAAGCTCGTCCGCCCGCCGCGCCTGGCGCCGGGCAAGGTCTTCAGTAACGGTGACGATGGCACGCAGTCCCGGTTCGAGGCGAGAGATGCGTTCGAGGTATTTTTCGGTCAGCTCCAGAGAGGAAATCTGCCGTCCGGCGAGCAGACGGTGCGCCTCTCCGATGGTAAAATGGTCAGCTATCTTCCTCACCCCCTTTGTTTCCCTTCCCCGGTGAGGGAGGGGAAAATATTGCGGCAGGGGTCTCTGCCCCCTGATGACAATCTTACATTTCTCCGGCAGCTTCCCGCCAGGTCAGCCAGCTTTCCCGGAAGAGAAAAGCGACGATTACCAAGCCGACAAACGGGTCAGCCGCCCAGAAGCCGAAGAGGTAATTAGTCCCCAGTCCCAGCAGCAAGGCCAGGGAGAGAAAAGCGCAGGCGAGAGTCTCCTTGGCATCGGCGACGAGCGCCCGGCTGCCTATCTGCCGGCCGGTGCGGTATTTCTGCCAGGTGAGGAGGGGCATCACCACCAGCGAGGCCAGGGCGATGATTATCCCCGGCAGCGATGGCTCCGGGGCTTCCACCAACGCCAGCTTTTTGACCGATTCATAGAGGACGTACAGTCCCAGGACGAGAAAAGTGAGGGCGACGAACCGGGCCGCTTTTCTTTCTATCCTTTCTTCTTCCGTTTTCGATATTTTGCCGTGCTTGCGCAACCGCCAGATCAAGACCAGGCCCGAGAGCGATTCGACGATACTATCGAGGCCGAAGCCGATGAGGGCGATGCTGCCGGCGAGCGCGCCGAAAACAAGGGAGACAGCCGCCTCCAGGATATTATAGCCGACGGTAAAATACTCGAGCCAGAGTCCTTTACGGTAAAGGCCGCCGTCCGCTACGGTTACTTCAGGAGACAAACGGCACTTCCTCCGCGCCTACTCCAGCACCGCCCGCACGCGGAAGCAATTGCCCTCCTTGCGGGGGGCGTTGGCCACGACCTGGTCCGGGGGCAGGGAGGGAGTTTCTTCATCCGGGCGCATCACGTTCTGGAGGGTGACGGACTGGGCGGTAGGGGGGACGCCGGCCGTGTCCACCTGTTTCAGTATCTCAAAGTTTTCCAGGATGGTGGAAAGCTGTCCGCCGAACCTGGTAACCTCGGCTTCATCCAGGCCGAGGCGGGCGAGGCGGGCGATATGAAGGACTTCTTCCGGGCCTAGTTTCACGAGCTGTCTCCGCAAGCGCTTTTTCCGGCAATTATAGCATTGAGGGGAGGGGGGAGGCAAACGGAAACGGGGGGCACGCCTACCGCAAACACCACCAGGCGGGCAAGAGCCGGGGAAGGGAATAGGCTGAGAGGTATCGTAATTTATGTAAAAAAGGGCTATAATGGGGATAACCCGCTGCGGCGGAGAACCAAGGAGGTAGCATAGATGGCGGAGAGAGTAATGGTATTTATCGACGGAAGCAATCTCTACCATTCGTTGAAGCATATTTTCGGTCGGACCGACCTGGACATCGGCAGGTTCTGTCGCAAGCTGGTGGGCCGGCGGAAGCTAATCCGGATATACTACTACAACGCCAAGGTGGGCAAGAAAGAAGAGCCGGAGCGTTACCGGAGCCAGCAGACGTTTTTCGCCGGGGTGGACGCCATCCCGTACAGCGAGCTGCGACTGGGACGGCTGGTCTATTCCCACTGGCCTTCCGTGCCGCCGGTGGAAAAGGGGATTGACGTGCAGCTGACCACGGACATGCTGACCCACGGCTTCAAGGATAATTACGACGTGGCGATACTGGTGGCCGGGGATAACGACTTCGTGGGGGCGCTGCAGGCGGTAAAGGACTACGGGAAGCACGTGGAGGTGGCCCTGTTCGGGCGGGAAACGTCTTCCCAGCAGCTGAGAAGAGTGGCGGACCGCATAATCACGATAAACTCCCGCTTTCTCCGGGGCATCTGGAAAACACAGCGCAGCAATGGTTCCGGGTAGGAGCAAGAGGAGCCGACGGCGGCAGTTCCGCGGGGATAAGGTCTACCGGGAAGAAGGCGCTGTCCGGAAAGACCGGGGAGGGCGCCTGCCGATAGCTCTGGTCTATCCCAACAGCTACTACGTGGGGATGTCCAACCTGGGTTTCCACACCGTTTACCGCTTCCTGAACCGCGATGACGGCATAGTCTGCGAGCGGTTATTCCGGGAAAAGGGGCGCGGAGAAGGGAAAAGGGAAGCCCTCTCCGTGGAGTCAGGGCGGCCGCTGGGGGACTTCCCGCTGATAGCTTTCTCCGTTTCCTACGAACTCGATTATTTCAACGTGGCGGCAGTACTTAAGGCCAGCGGGATACCGCTGCGGGCGGCCGACCGGGACGAGCGACATCCGCTGATTATGGGCGGGGGGCCCTGCGTTTCAGCGAACCCGATGCCGCTGGCGCCGTTCTTCGACTGTCTGGGCATCGGCGAGGCGGAAGCGATACTGCCGGGGATGCTGCCGATACTCAAGGAGGGGGTGGGCGGGAACCGGGAAGCGCTGCGGCAAGCGCTGGCGGAAGTGCCCGGCGTGTACGTGCCGGGGTATACCCGGGGGAAAGTGGCCCGGCAGCGGGTGAAAGACCTGGACGAGTTTCCGGCGAAGTCAGCGGTGCTGACACCGGATACCGAGCTGGGAGATTTATACCTGATGGAAGCGGAGAGGGGCTGCAACTGGCGCTGCCGGTTCTGCCTGGTAAGCACCACCTTCAGCCCGATGCGCTTCCGGTCCGTGGCGGGGCTGCTGGAAACGGCGGAAGGAGGGCTGAGATACCGTCCCCGGCTGGGGCTGGTGGGGCCGGCGGTTTCCGATCATCCGCAACTGGAGGAACTACTGGACGGGCTGCACCGGATGGGAGCGCGGTTTTCCATAAGCTCGCTGCGGGTGAGCGGTCTTACCGACCGGGCGCTGGAGGGGATAGTGCGGGGCGGGGCAAAGACGATAACGATAGCCCCCGAGGCCGGCTCGGAAAGACTGCGGCAGGTTATCCGGAAGGATATCCGCGAGGAGGATATCCTGAGCGCGGTGGAGAGAACGGCGGCGCCGGGAATCAGGCAAATCAAACTCTACTTCATGGTAGGGCTGCCTTCAGAAACGGACGAGGACATAGAGGAAATAATCCGGCTGACGCTGGAAGGGAAAGCGGCGCTGGAGAAAAAGCGGAGCGGGGCGCGGTTGACGGTGAACGTGGCGCCGTTCGTGCCCAAGGCGGGAACCCCGTTCCAGTGGCTGTCGATGGCGTCCCGGGAGACGCTGGAAAAGCGGCTGGCGCGGCTGAAGAGCGTCCTGCCCGGCCGGGGGATACAGGTGAGGGGCGAAAGTCCGGCCTGGAGCCTGGTGCAGGGGATGCTGGCGCGGGGGGACAGCCGGGTGGCGGAGGCGCTGGAAAACATCAGTGAAGTGACGCTTTCCGGCTGGCGGAGGGCAGTGGAAAAATGCGGGCTGGATGCCGACTATTACGTCTACCGGGAGTGGGACAGAGGACAGGAGACGCCGTGGGGGAGGATAGATTCCGGGGCAGGAGCGGGGCGGCTGGAGGAAGAGCTGGAAAAGGCACAGCCGAGGTAATACAATAGTGGAGAGAAAGATGGCAGCGGTGGTCAGAACCGGGGCCGCAGCGCTTTTTCCCGTGTTTCCGGGATAAGGGCCGTCTTCCGGGGGCTGCCGCGAGAGGAGGTGGGTGATGCCCAGTATCTTAATCACCGGGAGCAACCGGGGGATAGGCCTGGAGTGGGTGCGGCAGTGCGGGGGTGAGGGGTGGAGAGTGTTCGCCACCTGCCGGCACCCCGCCGAAGCCGAGGAGCTGAAGCAACTGGCAGAAGAGTATCCCGCAGTCAGCATCCACCGCCTGGACGTGACGGTGCCGGAGGACATCCGTGCCATCACGTGGGAACTGGAAGGGGAGCCGATCGATGTCCTGCTGAACAACGCGGCCATCTACCTGGAAAAAGGGGAGGCGGAGTTCGGCTGTTTCCGCTATAGCGAGTGGTCACGAACGTTCGAGGTAAACACCCTGGGGAGTATGCGGGTGGCCGAGGCGCTGGCGGCAAACGTAGCCCGGAGCGAGCGAAAGCTCATCGTGGCGACGAGCAGCCACATGGGCAGCATCGCCGATATCCAGAGTCCGGGCAGCTACTATTACCGTTCCTCCAAAGCGGCGCTCAACGCGGCGATGGAAGGGCTTTCCGCCCAGTTAAGGCCGATGGGGATAGGGGTGCTGATTCTGCATCCGGGCGGGGTGAGGACCCGAATGGGGCCCCACGGCGGGGTCAGCAC
>CAZTMR010000056.1:7679-9578 GCA_964615345.1 uncultured Dehalococcoidaceae bacterium
GGGGGTATGCGCCGAATAATCGAAAAGTTTACCCTGGCCGACAGCGGCCGTTTTCTGAAGTACGACGGCACCGAGCTGCCCTGGTGATTTTCCGGGGCGGGGCGAGAGAGCAGGGAGACGGCAGGAGCTACGAGCTTTCCGCCCATTTGACGGCGTTACGGAAAATCTGGAAGCCGTCACCAAACTCCCGGGCGCCCTGGCGGGTCCAGCGGGGGTGCTGGGTACCGCGGATATGGCGTTCCGGGTGGGGCATAAGGGCGAAGACGCGGCCGGTGGCGTCACAGATGCCGGCGATGTTTGCCACGGAGCCGTTGGGGTTGTGGGGATAGCCCGCCCGGCAGTTCCCGTTCCCGTCAGCGTAGCGCAGGACGACGTTCAGGCCGGGCAAAGTTTCCGCATCCGCGACCACCTTGCCCTCGCCGTGGGCGACGGGCAGGTAAACGCGGTCCAGGCCGCGGGTGAAAACGCAGGGGCTGTCAGGTTCCACCACCATATGCACCCAGCGGCACTCGAACCGGCCGGAATCGTTGACGGCCAGGGTCATCCCGGAAGCGGCCGCCGGGGACGGTTCGGGGAGGATGCCGGCTTTCACCATCACCTGGAAGCCGTTGCAGATGCCCAGAATGAGACCGCCGTCTTCGACAAAGCGGAGGATATCTTCACCGAGCCGGAGCCTCAATTCATTGGCCAGTATCTTGCCGGCGGCGATGTCATCCCCATAGGTGAAGCCGCCGGGGATGACCATAACCCGGTAGTCAGAGAGACGCGCCTGGCGGGAGATGAGGCGGTTGACGTGGAGGAGGTCAGCTTCAGCGCCCGCCTGCCGGAAAGCGAAAGCGGTCTCCTCGTGGCAGTTGGTCCCGGGGGCGCGCAATACCAGCACTTTAACCATAAGCTACCACCGCAGCGGTCTCTGCCAGGCCTCCTTCAAATCGTTTAAAGGCAGGTCAACGACCGCCCCACCCTTCAGGCCGCGGATGGTCAACCTGTCAGCAGCGGTGACCTTGCCGATAGCGGCAAAACGGGCGCCGTCCATAATCCGTTCAAAATCAGCCTGCTTTTCCGGGGCGACCTCGACCAGGAAGCGGCTGTTCGATTCGGAAAAGAGGATGAAGTCATCCCGGTCCATAGCTTCAGAGAGGGGCACGGCGTCCAGCCGGACGTCAGCGCCCAGCCCGCCGGCGAAGGCCATTTCCGCGAGGGCGACGCCGAGGCCCCCGTCCGAGCAGTCATGGCAGGAGGCGATCAGTCCCCCGGCGGCGGCCGAACCCAGGCGTGCCATCAGTTTTCCGGCGGCGGCGGGGTCCACGGTGGGAACGCGGTTGCCGATCAGTCCGTGAGACGCCAGGTACTCCGAGCCGCCGAGCTCGGGACGGGTGACACCGGCCAGGTAGACGATATTGCCGGCCCGCTTGAAGTCCATGGAGATAACCCGGTTCACGTCATCGATAACGCCGAGAGCGGAGACGAGGAGGGTGTGGGGGATGGCGATGCGTTTTCCGTCAGCGACGAACTCGTTGTTCAGGCTGTCCTTGCCGGAGATAAAGGGAGTGCCGTAGGCCAGGGACATATCATGGCAGGCCTGCGCGGCGCGGACCAGCGCCCCCAGCATCTCAGGCCGGTCAGTATTGCCCCAGCAGAAGTTATCGAGCAGGGCGACCCGGCTCAGGTCGCCGCCGACGGCGACCACCTGGCGCAACGCCTCATCGATGGCGGAGGCGGCCATCCAGTACGGGTCAATATCCCCGTAGCGAGTGTTGATGCCGCTGGAGACGATAACGCCCCGGGAGGAATCGAGCAGGGGACGGATAACGGCGGCGTCACCGGGGCCATCTTCGTCCCGGCCGACCAGCGGCTTGAGGACGTTACCGCCCTGCACCTCGTGGTCATACTGGCGGA
>CAZTMR010000057.1:0-9403 GCA_964615345.1 uncultured Dehalococcoidaceae bacterium
TCGAAGTAATACGACATGTCGATTACTTCGAACCCCACCGGCGGCGACCAGCGGCTTGAGGACGTTACCGCCCTGCACCTCGTGGTCATACTGGCGGATAACCCACTCCTTGCTGCAGACGTTCCAGGCACCGAGAAGGCGGAGAAGGGAGTCACCCAAGTCAGCGGGAGGGGCGAAATCAGGCTCAGGGTGGGACGGCTTTTGCCAGGAGGCTTCCGCGACGAGCTGGGGGAGACCGTCATGGAGGAACTCCATCTCGATATCGGCGACGCGGTTACCGTGGTAGAAGAGTTGCAGCCGCCGGTCAGCGGTGAACTCGCCGATGACGGTGGCTTCCACGTCCTCAGCGGCAAAAAGGGAGAGCAGGCCGGCGACGTTTTCCGGGGGCACGGCCATCACCATTCTCTCCTGGGACTCCGATATCCAGATTTCAGCGTAAGAGAGGCCGGAGTATTTCAGGGGCACTTTTTCCAGGTCAACGCGGACGCCGGTGGCTTCGCCCATTTCTCCCACCGCCGAGGAGAGGCCGCCGCCGCCGCAATCAGTTATGCGCGAATAGAGGCCGCGGTCACGGGCCTGGAGGAGGACATCAATGAGTTTCTTTTCCACGATGGGGTTACCGATCTGCACCGAGCTGGAAGAGACCTCCGTGGAGGAATCAGTCAGCTGGACGGAGGCGAAGGTAACGCCGTGGATACCGTCCCGCCCGGTGCGGCCGCCGGCCACCACCACCAGGTCACCGGGTTTCTGCCGGCCCTGGCGGGCGAGGTCTACGGGAAGCAGGCCGAGGGTGCCGCAGTAGACCAGCGGGTTGGCCACGTATCTTTCATCGAAGAGGACGGCCCCGTTAAGGGTGGGGATGCCGAGCCGATTACCGTAATCAGCCACGCCGACCCGGACGCCTTTGAAAACGCGGCGGGGGTGGAGCACACCGGCCGGCAGCCGGTCATAGGGTAAATCAGGGGGGCCGAAACAAAAAACATCCGTGTTCAAAATGGGTCTGGCGCCGAGGCCGGTGCCGAGGGGGTCACGGATGACACCGCCGATGCCGGTGGCGGCGCCGCCGTAAGGCTCCAGGGCGGAGGGGTGGTTGTGGGTCTCCACCTTGAAGCAGAGCGCCCAGCGGCCGTCAAAGTCAATGACGCCGGCGTTATCCACGAAGACGGAGAGGCACCAGGGTTTATCCAGCTCGCGGGTGGCCTTGATGATGGTGCTGCGGAGAAGGTTATCGATAGTCCGCCCGTCAGAGACGAACTTCCCCTTGAAGGTCTTGTGAACGCAGTGCTCGGACCAGGTCTGGGCCAGGGTCTCCAGCTCCGCGTCAGTGGGGTTTCTTCCCTGCCGGCGGTAGTAAGCGGTGACGGCCCGGAGCTCATCAGCGGAAAAACCGAAGCGGCCGGTGAGGCCGGCCTGGTCCGCGCCCAGGATATCCACCTCTTCCAGGTGAAAGTCATAGCCGGGGTTTTCCGGAAAGCCGACGTGCTCCCCGATGACCACGTGCTGAATGACCGGGTTTACCAGCAGGCGGGAGCAGATGGAGTCCATCTGGCCGTCATCCAGCGTTCCGCCGAGGAAGTAGCGGCGGGAGGTCTTGGCGGCGCGGACGCCCTCTATGCCGAGGTCGCGCACCGCCTTGAGGAGGGAGTCTTCCACGGGGTCGGTCACGCCGGCGTTATAGGCTACCTCGACGGCGCGGGAGTAGCCGGAAATACCAGCAGCTTCCGCCGCGGTATCCGCAGCGGAAGGAAAGCAGCGGTATTCCTGGGTCACCGGGTCAGCCAGCAGGGCGCGGCCGATAAGGTCGAGCTCCTGCGGAGAAAGATCACCGTTCAGCCAGTAAATATCCGCCACACGGGCGTCAGTGACCGTGCCGATACCCAGGTCACGAATATCCCGGACCAGGCCCTGCCCCCGGGCGTCCGGGAGGCCGCTTTTACACCGAACTTCAATGCGATGGGCCAATGGGCTACGCCCCCGTTATCAAGGAATAATTAAAGAGGGGCAAACGCCCCTCCGTAAGGCCAAAGCTCCGGGCGTCACCACCATACCGTCAGGCAGCAAGTAACTCGGTAACCACCTGGTTAATCTCGCGGCCGTCCGCGCGTCCCTTGAGCCGGGCGATTGCCGCCGGCATCACTTTACCTTTGTCCGCCGGCCCCTGAGCGTCCACCTCGGCGATAATCTCCCGGACCGCCTCCGCGATTTCCTCACGGCTCATCTGCTGCGGGAGGTACGTCTGGAGGACGGCCATCTCCGCTTCTTCCCGGTCCGCCAGGTCAGAGCGTTCCCCCTGTTTGAAGGCATCAATACTCTCTTTGCGCAGTCTTACTTCCTTGGCGATGATACCGAGAACATCGCTTTCCGAGAGGGGGCCACGGCGGGCAATCTCCGCGTTATTGATGGCGGAGGTGAGCATACGGATGGTATCCCGTTTCACTTTATCGCCGTCCCGCATCGCCTGTTTCAGGTCACCGGACAGCTTCTGTTTCAGGCCAGTTTCACTCATAACAACTCCGTTTTCCGGGCGCGGGTAAAATGTCCCGCCCGCGAGACTTCCGGTTATCATTACCGGCGGCGGTCATTCCCATTTTAGTCAGCGGCCGCCAGCCTGTCAAGGAAGAGCCTTGCCGGTTCCGGGGGCTGGCGTGATTGTGAAGGGCGGGAAACGACCAAACGCAAACTACAGCGCGGGCAGGCGACGTTGACATTCGAGAACGGGCAAACTATAATTTTGCCGAAGCAAGAACGGAGTGAAAATACGAGAAAATGCCAAGGGAAAATCACGAGCTCGGCCGGATACTGAAGCAGCAGAGGGTGGCGCTTCCATTGACCCTGCAGGAGCTATCCGCCAGAGCGAGGGTATCTTCATCACACCTGGGGCGCATCGAGCGCGGAGAGCGTTTTCCATCGGCCCATATTCTGCGGCGGATAGCCGGGCCGCTGGGGTTTGATGAAGACGAACTTTTTACCCTGGCGGGGTTCCTGTCTCCGCAGGGGGTGGCCGAAGAAAAAAGACCGGGCGACAGCGGGCGGCAGCTGGACCCGTTCGTCGCCAGGATGCTGGCCGAGGAACCGGTCGAGGTGCAGCGGGCGACGCTGGGGATACTGACGATGTTGAAAAGCATCGCCAAGAACATGGCACAGGAGCAGGGCGAGAAACCGAAGAAGTCCCGAGACTGACCCACCGCCCGGCTCAGGTGTAAACGGCGATAACGACGGCTTCCGCGGGGGTGTGCTCATCGAAGAAGAGGACGGCCGTTTTGCGGCCGGCGGTCATCTCCGCCGCCGGCAGGTTCCGGGCCACGGCGATGTCCGCCAGGTACACCTTGTAGCTGCCGGCAACCTGAACGGTGGCGGTGTAGTTCTCAGAATCGAAGCTCTTCAGGACGGCTTTTCTCAGTTTCATTTTTTACGTCTCCAGCGGGGTGGTTTCATCAACCGGGGTCTTTCCCGGTTTTTTCTTGCCGACGATGGCGGACCGGGGGCGGGGTCTAGACCGCGCCCAGGCGCAGCCGGTGGTAGTATTCAGCGTGCCGGGGGCGGTAAACCAGCACCAGGCCGGTGACTCTCTTCTTTTCCGCCTCCAGACCGGCGCGGCCGTCCGTGACAGCGACGACGTCATACAGCTGCTGGCCACAGTTGACCGGGACCAGGATTTCACCGCCGGCCGAGGCTATTTCCGCGTCTCTAAGGTGAGCGTCACCTCTCCGGCGGGCTTCGGTCACGGTGCCGATATTCACATCCTCAACCTGCCGCAGGCGGTCATAGAGCCGGTCCACCTCGTTCCAGGCGAAGCTATCAGCGACGATGATTTCACCGGCCGCGGCATCATAGCCTTCCACCTGGACGCGATTGATTTCCCACGCCCCCCAGCGGTAGCTGCCTTCGACTATCGGGTGCCCGACGCCGTAGCTGTAGACGGAACCGTCCGAGGAGAGGGGGTTGACCAGGCAGGCGGTGTCGCCTTCGATGAAGAGGACGTCCGGGACAAAAGAAAGCAGTTTGCGGATGACCGTTTCCCCGGTGCTGCCGGGGCCAAAGGTGAAGTCAGGATAAAAGCCGGTAATAACCGATGACTCCGACCTGACCTCGAGCCGGAGTCCGGCCCGGGCCAGGACGAAGGCCAGGATATCTTTCACATTCGCCTGGCTGGAGTCCCGGTTCCAGCGGAACTGGTGGCGGGCAGTCCAGCCGGCGATGGCGTCCCAGCCGTCCCGGGCGCGCAGGACGAGGCCGGCCCGGCCACCGGAGGCGGTGTGCTCTCCGGATTCAAGGCGGAAGGCGAGGCCGGCGCTCACCTCATTGCCGGCAGAGGTGCGGTAGCCGGGGCTGAAGTCAAGCTGGCAGCCGGTATCAAGGACGGAGAGGGAGCCTTCTCCCGGAGAGGCATACTGTCCCCGGTCGTTGCGCAGCTCCACGACCAGTCTCCCGGAGGTTTCCCCGGCTTCCTGCCGGGCGGCCAGGACGTCCGCGGTGAGGTCCAGGGTCCGGGCGGCGAGAGGCGCCCGCCAGACGCCGGCCGGGCAGGAAAGCCAGGCATAGCTGCCGTGGTGGGCGAGGGCCAGACCATAAACGGAGGAGAGGTTAAAGGGGACGGGTTCCCGCCAGAGGCTGGCGGTGAAACCGGCGCCGGGGACGGAGTGCGACCAGAAAGGACGGTCAAAGGCATCAGTCCCGGTGAATTTTTCGGTGAAGAAGCCGCGGTAGACGTCCGGTTTATCCAGGAAAGGGTGACCATACTCGAAATCACCATCGGACGGCGCCGAGGCGAGCTCCCGGAGAGGCGACCAGCTATCCGCGGCGACGTCACCGCCATCCCCGTAGACCAGACTCCAGAGCTTGAAGTTGCCGGAGGCGTCTTTGCCGGTGACCAGGAGGTTCCAGTCAGTATCATAAGCAGAGGCGACCCCGGAAAGGTCACCGGTGGTCTTGTCCCAGACGGAGCTGGGCTGCCACTGTCCGGAGACGCGCTTTTTCACGTAGAGGTCAGACTGGTCAGCATAGAAGATGGACAGGTCACCGCCGGGGGCGCAGGCGGCGGCGAGGCCGTAAATGGAAGTACTGGGGGAGTAATCTATGGTTTCCGGGCTGCCCCAGGTGGCGCCGTAGTCCGAGCTGACGATACGCTGGATTTTCCGGTTGACGCCGTCAATCCAGAAGACGGAGACCTCGGCGCCGAGGGCGGCGCAGGCGACCACGGCGGCGTTATACTGCCCGGTGTAAGTCCAGGGGGAGAAATCGCTGGAGGGGCCGGGGTCAGTCACCCGCTGGCGGTAGAGCTTCCGGGAGTCAGCGGGCGGGGTTATCCTGACCCGGACCATAGAGCCGTCACCGGGCATCGCCAGGGCGTGAAAGTAATCGTCCTCGGAGCCGGTGTAGAGGCGAGTCCAGTCATACCGGACCACGCCGGCGATTTTATTGCTCGCCGCCACTTTGAGGAAGGGGACGGCGGCCGGCTGCTGCTGGGCAGAGAGCAACGAGGCAGAGAGACTTCTCATTTCAGCACCTTCTTTCTTTCCCGGGGAGGGCCGGCGTTATCAGCGTCATCACCGGACTGGCCGGGGACATAACGGGTACCCCAGAAGAGGTGTCCGGCGATGTAGCCGAGGGCGAAGACGAGGAGGAGCCAGAAGATAAGCTCCCAGAGCCAGCGCCCGAGCAGCGCGCCGACGGCGACCAGGCCGATAATCCAGAGTCCTTCCAGCCGGTGCCAGGTATCCCGCAGGATATAGGTCCAGGGGCGGCCGCCCAGCCTGGTCCAGAGTTTCCGATAGAGCTTTGCCAGCATAGTAACTCCTTACACCAGCGCCGCCAGGACATCCGGCAGGGCGCGGCCGGCGCGGCGGTAGTGGGAGGCGAGGTGGACGGCGGCGGCAAGGACCTGTTCCGGGGCGGCGGCAATTTTCCGACGGCGGCTGGCCCGCGGACGAAGGAGGTCAACGGCTTCCGCCATCAGGCGCCAGTCCACCGTCTTTTCCGGGTCTGTTTTGCCGCCGGCAGCCCCGGCAACGTTCTTTTTATGGTGGGGTAAAAGCCAGGTGGCGGGGTCCGCGGGGCGGCCGACGATGGCGAAGGCTTCCCGGGGGAGAGTCCCCTTATTTACAGCGTTTGTTTTACCAGCCATAGCGCAAGCTCCTTTCCGGCGAACGCAGAAAACACCCTGCCTCCATCAATCCGCCGCTTCAGGGGCTGTAATCGGTGGTGCGGGAGACCGGCGGAAAGTATGGTTTATAGAGCGAGCGTACCCGGACGCGGCGCCGGCGGCCGAGGCGCTGCACCTCCTCCCGGAAGTGCTTCAGCCTGAGGTTACCCCATTTCATAAATTCGCCGGGGGTGGCACCGCCACCGACGTTCACCCGGTTCACGGCATAGACCGCCCACTCCACGGCGGCGTAACCGGCGGCGCCGACGGCGACCAGGTCTTCGTGGGCGGGGGGAAGAGTGGAGGTGGAGGAGTCCAGGGTATGCAGTTTGCCGTAGTAGATATAAGCGCTGGAGCCGTCCGGTATTTCTTCCCCGAGCAGGCACAGGGTGTTCCCCCAGAGCGAGAAACGCTGGTAACGGCGGGGGAAGCGGTCTACCGGATATTCTGCCGCCACGACGGCGACCCGGTCCGCGAGCGAGGAAATATCAATTTCCCGTGAGCCGGAGGTGGTGGCGATGGCAGCCTTTTGCTCCAGGGGCAGGCGCTCGGAAAACTCTTTCACGGTGCGGGCGATATGCCGGTCCAGCTCGTCGTCCGTCCAGCGGTAGCTGCCGGAGTCTTCATCGTGCAGGTCACGCCGGACGATGTTCCTCATTTCAGTCAGGTCCATTATCATCTCCCTCCGGTTTCTAGCGCAGCCGGGCCAGCGCTTTCAAAAACTGCGCCAATTCCAGGGTGGTGAGGTCGTCGTCCGCCCGGGCGGAAAGCTGTTCGACCAGCCGTTCGGCGCTCTCCCGCACCAGGTCGTCACCGGATACCTCACAGGGCTCTTCAGTCATCAGTTTTCCATCCCGATAGACCTGAGCGTAGCGTATTTCCGGCATTTCAGTCCTCCTCAATCCAGGCTCTTGAGCCTGGGCAGAATGGTGGGGGCATACGAGTTACCGACGGCAGCCGCCGAAGGGAAAGGGTCAGGCAGGGCGCCGCTGCCCACGGCGTCTTTGTACCAGTGGGTGTACTGGTTGGTCAGGACCAGGTTGGTCAGCCGGTGGCCCAGGGGCGGGCAGACCTGGAGCGACGCCTTGAGAGTGGGCGCGTCGTCCGAGACGACGGCCAGCCAGTAAAGCCCGGCGGATAGTGACCGATCAGCGCTGGCCGTTTTCACACCGATGCCTTCCATGGATACCGTGCCGTAGTCTTTGAGCAGATTGCCCGGATAGAGGTCAGTCCCGTCAGCGTAAATACCCAGGCGGGCGACTTTACCGACTTTCTCCACGGTGACCTCCACGGCGAGCCGGTCTATGGTCAGAGGCCGGGCGACGATGAAGGGAACGGCATAGATACGGTCCGCGGCAAGGGCGAGGGCGCCGTCAGCGGTGAGCATCCAGGGGTGGATGTACTGCGACAGCCGCATTTTCTGGAACATGTTGCGGGTGTGGGCGTCAAGCTGCGCCTGATGGTCGGCGAGCTGTCCTTCGATAACTTCTCCGGCCAGTTTCAGCATAATATTACCTCCTAACTCAGGGTATAGTCCGCCGAGAGGGAAAACCCGGTCCCGGAGAAGGCGGTTACCTTCAGGAATATGCTTGCTCCCCTGGTATCGACCACCAGGGCGTGCTGCCCGGTTGAGGTCAGCGTTCTTTTCCCTCCGCCCATCCATTTTCCCTGCCGGGAGTTCCAGAACAGGACCTGGACCTCCAGACTGGTAAAGTCAGTGCCGGATACGGTTATGTCAAACCGGCACTCCTTGTAACCGGCAGCGTCCACGGCGCTGCTGGCATCCGCGGGGTCAGCGGCGTCTACGGCGGTGACGCCAGAACGGTGGGTAACCGGCCGGGTGGCGTAAATTTCAGCCATTTTTTTCCTCCTCGTTAAGGGGGAGGGAGAAAGTCCCTCCCCCACTGCGGCAAAGATTAAGCCGTGGAATCAGCCCGCGAGCCGGGCTCCAGGGCGGCCACCGCGGCCGAGGTGATGAAGCCGATGATGGTATCACAGTCACCGCTGGTGGCGGGTTTGGTTTCAGTAATCTGGCCGTTATCGGAACCTTCAGCGACGTAGACAGGACTGCCGGCGGTGCCTCCGGAGTAACCGCTGACCACGGCGCGGCGGTAGGCGGTAATCACGTCTCCGGAGGCGCCGTTCTCACCGGCGACCAGCCGTCCCTGAACGGCAGTGCCGGCGGTGGCCAGGGCCCGCTTCCAGCCGGAGCTGTAGCCGAGGATGTCACCGGCCTTGCAGGCCTCCGCCAGGGTAACCCTGACCTGCCCTTCTCCCTGCTCAATGATTCTTCCTTTTCCGGGGTCCGAGAAAGCCATTTTGCTGCCTCCTTTAGCTGTTTTAGTCCTGAACGCCGATGAGGGCGGCCGCCTTGACCGAGCTGAAGAGCGCCAGGGAGACGTACCACTTGACGCGGGTGCGGGTGGCGTCTTTGCTTTCCATGGAGCCGATGGGCTCCACGGTGAGCTGCCCGGGGCTGGTCAGACCGCAGAGCGCCCACTCCCCGGTCTGGATGGCGTAGATGGTGGAGCAGGTGCCGCCGGTGGTGCCGGTCTCCAGGCCGCCGCTGAGAGTGTGGGTGTCCAGTATCCAGTCGTTGACGCCGATGGGAATACCGTCCCAGAGCTGGACGAAGTTGCCCCACTGGTCCCGGTCATTGTCCACCAGGCCGCCGCTGGCCCGGACGAGGGCGTTAATCTTGCGGCGGGTGCGCCGGCTCATCAGCAGCATATCCGGCTTGCCGCCCTTGACGGCGTCAATGAGCTCGTCCAGCCTGGCCAGGGTGAGGGTGGCGCCGGTGTCACCCATGGCGATTAGCTGGTCGCTGGCGGTGGCGGTATCGATGAGTTTGCGCAGGCCATCGAACTCCTTGGGATTGGCGGCGGCGTCACCGTAGATAAAGACTTCCTCGAATTTGTCTTTGACCGCCCTGGCTTTCAGCTCGACGACGGCGGCTTCCAGGTCCTGGACGTTGCTGCGGGTGGATTTCAGGAAGTTGTCCACGTCCGCATCGCCGCCCATAATCTTCAGGTTGGCCGTTTTCGGCTCGAAGGTGGGCGTGGACTCGACCCAGGTATCGCCGACGTCGTAAAAATCGACGCCGGGGAGGGTTTTTTCCTGGTTATAAAAGTAACAACGCACTACCCATTCCACTAAGCATAAAATTGGCTTTGCCTGTGGGGGTGCGGTAATGGGCGAGCTTAAATTTGGCGTTTCTGCAAAAACCACCTTTCAACAGATTGCCTCTTGGACCATAGTTTG
>CAZTMR010000058.1:0-9168 GCA_964615345.1 uncultured Dehalococcoidaceae bacterium
GCGGTGCTTCAGGCTCAGGAGCCGGTTCCGCTTCGGGCTCGGGGGCCGGCTCAGGCTCCGACCGGGTTACCGGTTTCTCTCCCGCTTTCGGCTTTACCTCCGGCTCTGGTGCCGGCTCCGCCTCCTCTCTTACCGGCGGTCGCGCCGGTGCCCTCTCCTCCTGCACCTCCCGGAAGGAACGCTCGATTTTCTTGAAAGACCGTGACATCAGCGGGTAACCGCACCACTGGCAGGCCCAGTCTTCGGTCCGGGCCGCCTGCTGACCGCAGTTGGGGCACTTTGCCATAAAACACCTCTTTGCCGGAAATTATACAGGATAAAACGCCCGTCTTCCAGTGTCTGGCCGTATTCCGGGAGAAAAACTATTCTGTTACCGTGGCGGACGGGTGTTCCTGGAAGGGATGGGTCCTTACCACCAGCGAAAAGAGGAAGGGATAGTTTGTCTGCAGGTGGTGCGCGTATTCCACCCACTCTCCCGCCAGCCGTCCGTACATCCGGTTGATGTCTCCGGTGACGTGGTTCAGGTCCGTCCGGGAAAGATTGCTCACGGAGGGCCTCGCCTCCAGTTCCTCGGCCACGTGGAAGGTGGCCCAGAGCAGGTCGGTAAACATCTCGTGTTCCAGCAGGTTGGGGTTTTCCAGCAGACCCAGCAGGAACCACCGCTTGTCGATGAGGAACGTCCGCAGGTCTTCCAGCTTTGTCGCCACGCAATCGGGGTTACCCGTCAGGCTTCGGGCGAAGTCCTCTGCCTGCTTGAAATCTCTGCTGTTCCACCCCGCCTTCACCTCCAGTTGCTGCTGCGTTTCCCGGCTGGTGATGAAACAGCTCCCCAGCTTCTGCAGCAGCTCGGTGCCCACCTCGCTGTAAAACGCGCCGATTACCATATTCAGCTTTTGCAGGATGGACTGTTTCTCACGCCGGGCGAGCACGCGTTCGATTACGATTACCACGATAAACACTTCCAGCGGCAGAAAAGCCAGGTCCCCTACCATGTAGATAAAGATGTGGTGGACATCATGGAATATCTGGTAATGGATAAAATAGGTAATCGCCGAAACGGCGATAAAGGCGAGGGCAACCACCAGCAAGGTCCGGTAACGTCGCATTTATCTGACTGCCTCCACCTGCTTTTCTAGCTTTGAATACCGGGAAACATCATACCATAACTTGCCGGCGGGGATAAACGTCACCGCTCCAGCCCGCATATCCGGTAGACCCTTGTCAGGTCCAGGTTCTGCCGGACAATCTCTGCCAGCCGGTCGAACTCCACCTCCAGGTCCACGTTGCGCCGCCCCGTGCTCGCCTCCAGGCCTCTTCGTTTTCTCAGCCCGGCGAGAAAGGCGTGCCGGAAACCGGTGTTATCGAACAGGCCGTGCAGGTAGCTGCCCAGGATAAACCCTCCCGGCGCCGCCACCCCGTCGATGTACTCCTCCTCCCCGTTTCCGCTCACCCGGAACAGCGGGCTGCCTCCCCCCGCTGTCTGCCCCATATGGATTTCGTAGCCGGTGACCTCCTCTCCCTCCATCCCTTCCAGCAGCCCTTCGCCGGCCAGCACTTTCGCCCTGACCTGGCGGGTGGTCTTCACCGGCTGGAAGGTGGTCACCGTGTCCAGCAGCCCGAGCCCGGCGGCGCTTCCCTTTTCCGCTTCCACCCTGCCCGGGTCTTTAATCTCCCTCCCCATCATCTGGAAACCGCCGCAGACGCCCACCGTCGGCGTGCCCTGCTTCGCCCGTGCCGCTATCATCCCCGCCAGTCCGCTCTGTTTGAGGTAATCGAGGTCGGCGATGGTACTCTTGGTGCCCGGTAGGATTATCGCGTCCGGCTCGCCCAGCTCCGCCGCCGCCGCCACGTAGCGTACCCTGACATCTCTTTCCTGCATCAGCGGTTCGAAGTCGGTGGCGTTGGAAAGCCGCGGCAGGCGGATGACAGCGATATCGAGTCGCTGCCCGCCACTGCCGGCCTCCGCTTCTTTCCCCAGGTATACCGAGTCTTCTTCCGGTATCCGGATGTCGGCGCAGTAGGGGATGACGCCCAGGACCGGCTTCCCGGTATTCTCTTCCAGGTAGTCCAGCCCCGGCTTGAGCAGCCCCATTTCCCCGCGGAACTTGTTGATGACAAAACCCTTGATACGGCTCTTTTCGTCATCGCTCAGCAGCGCCAGGGTGCCCACCAGGGAAGCGAAAACGCCCCCCCGGTCGATATCTCCCACCAGCAGCACCGGCGCATCGGCCAGCCCGGCGATGCGCATGTTGGCGATCTCGTTCTGCCTGATGTTTATCTCCGCCGGGCTGCCCGCCCCTTCCATAACCACGATGTCATTGGCGGCGCGGAGGCGTTCCAGGGCCTCCGCCACCACGGGTAGAAGCTCCGCCGTCCGCAGGCTGTACTCGCCGGCGCTCAGAGTCATCGCCGGTCTGCCCATGACCACTACCTGGCACCTGGCGCCGGCTTCCGGCTTCAGCAGTACCGGGTTCATATCGATGTCCGGTTCCAGCCCGGCCGCGGCCGCCTGCACCACCTGGGAGCGCCCCATTTCCTCCCCCCGCCCCGTCACGAACGAGTTCAGCGCCATGTTCTGCGCCTTGAAGGGAGCTACCTTGTAGCCGTCCTGCTTGAAAATGCGGCAGAGAGCGCTCACCAGTATGCTCTTGCCGGCCCCGGAGGTCGTCCCCTGGACCATTACCGTCCGGGCGGTCATTTCTCTCTCGCTCCGGCGGTTGATTTACATAAAGTAGAAAACAAGTCGTCGCCTTCATCCCGCTGGTCGGGCTGTGATAGACCGTGCCGTCATAACCCGGCGGCGCACCGGCCGCCGGAGGCTCCGGTTATGCTATCTCCTTGAACCGGCTCTGCGGCGCCTGGCATATCGGGCACTTCTCCGGCGCTTCTCCCGCCACGGTGTAGCCGCACACCTGGCAGACCTGATAGGACTGGTCCGCCAGCTTTTCCCCGTCCGCCAGGGACTGGCGCGCCTTCTCGTAGAGGGTGTGGTGTACCTTTTCCACCTTGTTGGCGTAATCGAAAGTGACCTCGACTCGTTTGTTTCCTTCCGCTTTCGCCTCCTCGATGAACCCGGGATACATCTTGGTGAACTCGTAGTGCTCCCCGCCGATGGCTGCCTGCAGGTTCTCGTCCGTGGACTTTAGTTCGCCCATTGCCTTGAAGTGATTGCGGGCGTGCACGGTCTCCGCTTCCGCCACGGCGCGGAAAAGCCGGGCTATCTGCGGGTGACCTTCCTGGTCCGCTTTCTCCGCGGAGTACAGGTAGCGCCGGTTAGCCTGGCTCTCTCCGGCAAAAGCTGCTTTCAGGTTGTCCTCGGAACTCATTGTCATCTCCTCCTTATATGTTTAAAAATTATTGCTGCTGCTTGCTTCTCTTTCCCTGAATTCCTCTTTCAGTATAGCACGGGTGGTAGCCAGGATAAAGAATAACCGGCTTTCCACTCTGCCTTTCCGCCACCGGCGTTGACAGTACCGCTCTGGTGGGGTTAAAGTGTATCAGTATCTTGACCGGAGGTATTGTCTCATGGAACTGCTGGCAGGTATCGAGTCACGGAGAAGCTCGCGCGCTTTCAAACCGGACCCCATCCCGAAAGACGTGATGGAGAAAATACTGGCTACCGCCGGCCGCAGTCCCTCCTACACCAACACCCAGCCCTGGGAAGTGGTGGTGGTCTGCGGTCAAAAGAAAGACGAACTCAGCCGGATAATCCTGGAGCTGGCCCGGGCGAAAGCGCCCACCAACCCTGACATCGTTCACCCCCAGGCCTGGCCGCCGGAGCTGGAGCAGCGGTTCCGGGAACACGGCGCCCGGCGCCTGGCGACTATCGGCGTGGCGCGGGATGACGAGGAAGGCCGGGAGAAACTGCGTCTGTCCAATTTCGAGTTTTACGGCGCCCCCTGCGTGGTATTTATTTTTATGGATAGTTCTCTCTCCCAGTGGTCGCTGTACGATGTCGGCCTCTTTTCCCAGAGTCTTGTCCTGGCGGCACACGCTTTCGGCGTGGGCAGCTGTTTGCAGGCGTCAATCACCAATTACCCGGACGCCATACGCGACTTTCTGGAAATACCGTCCGACCGGAAACTCGTTATCGGCATCTCTATGGGCTATCCTGACCCGGAAGCGGTGATAAACACCTATCAGAGCACCCGTATTTCCCTGGATGATTTCGTTCGCTGGTATCAGTAGGCGGACGGGCCCTCCGCCCTTCTCTGCCCCCCGGGAACAGGGAAAAGGCGGGTCCCGGCTCTAGAAAAGTCCAGATATGCCCGCGGAAAGAGCGGAAAACACGTGCCTTATTTCCTGGCCGTGGGCTTTGTATATGATTAAGCAGTGTTTTGGGGAAACAGGATAATTTGACTCAGAAGCGGGTAACCTTTTACGGCTGGTACATCATCGGCATCGCCGCCATAGCCATGATGCTCATATACGGCATACGCCACTCCTTCTCCGTTTTCTTCCCCTACATCCTGAATGATTTTGGCTGGAGCCGGGGGAGCACTGCTTTTATGCTTTCTCTGAACGTCAGCATATACGGCTTCGCGGCCCCGTTTGCCGGCGCGCTGGGTGACCGCTGGAAACCGCGGTTAACCATGTCCCTGGGGATTCTCATCCTGGGTCTGATTACCGCTGCCTGCTCTCTGGCCAGCCAGCTCTGGCATTTTTACGTCCTCTTTGGCCTGCTTATGCCTCTTGCCACCGCGATGTGCGGCTGGCCCCTTCTCGTTCCCGCTCTGGCTAACTGGTTTGCCGAGAGACGTGGTCTGGTTATCGGAATCGGGCAGGCGTCTTCAGGACTGAGCTTCACCTACGGGATAATTGCCGAGATGGCTATATCGGAAGTGGGCTGGAGTTCCGCCTATATCGTAATCGCTGCCATTCTGGTGGTAGTGGTTTTGCCGTTGTATGTCTTTTTCTTTCATTACCGTCCGGAGAGCAAGGGGCTGAAGCCGTATGGCGCTGGTGGGGCAGGTGTTGTCCCCGGAAACGCCGGCGGCCGGGAAGCGGGTAACTATATCTATGACTGGACGCTGAAGCAGGCCGTAAAAAGCCATCGTTTGTGGCTGCTGGTGGTTTCCCAGTCTCTATTCTGGGGAGTTGCTGGCTATCTGGTTCTTGCCCATCAGGTTAAGTTCGCCCAGGACATCGGCTACAGCAGCAGCTTTGCCGTCTCTGTTTTCGCTTTGTTCGGCGTGTTTATGACGGTGGGCATGCTTTCCGCTTTCATCTCGGACAGAATAGGCCGGGAAGTCACGGTGACACTGGGCATTGCCCTGACCATAGTCGCTCTGGTATCTCTGCTCTCCGCGACCGATACCTCAAAACCTTTCCTGCTCTATGCTTACGCCATACTCTTCGGTTACGGTGTGGGCCTTTATATCCCTACCTGCTTTGCCGGCACCGCCGATATATTTCACGGCCGCAATTTTGGCGCCATCTGCGGGGTATTGATGACCGGCCTCGGCGTCGGAGGGGTCATCGGTCCCTGGCTCGGAGGTTTCCTGCACGATGTTTCCGGGAGCTACTTGAGCTCGTTTATCGTCAGTATCGTGTTAATCGGCTTGTCCGGCGTCGCTTTCTGGATTGCTGCCCCCCGCCATGCGGGTGCCATAAGAACGACAGGATAGCCCGGGCAAACCCGCTCCCGGCCGTAAGTCAAGGTGTCCGATTGCCCCCTCCCCCCCGGAATCGGGCGTCACGGTACTGCGTCAGGCCGCCGGATTCTCTATGCTCAGTTCGTCTTCTATCTTGATGCAGCCGATGACGCTCTGGGCCGCCGGGCAGCCGGTGATGTAATTGGCGAAACTCTCCCGGGCGTCGGCCTCCCTGTCTTTATCCACCTTCAGGTGGTACTTGACCCGGATGGCGGTCAGCCGGAGAACGCCGTTTACATCCTCCACGTCTCCCTCCACGTCCGCCCAGTAGAGGTGTTCGGGGGTGGGGATTTTCTTTCTGCCCATCACCGTGGCCAGTGTCCCCATCATTCAGCCCGCCGTGGCCGCGACGATATGGTCGAGCGTAGCCGCGTGCTCCTTTTCCGGATCCACCTTGTAGAACTTCTTGATTCCCCCGTGGACTCCGTAATACACCGGTTCGGCAAACCCTTCAATCATCGCTCTCCGGGTAGGCCCCTTTTCCCGCACGATTCTTATCCGCGAAGTATGAACCACTTCACCCATACTGCTTTCCTCCTTGCTCTAGCGGTTTTCCTGTCAGATTACCCCTTTCCGACGATGTTATATCTACAGCGTACCATTGTCAATTCTGACCCTCCGGTTTGTTTTCCGGAACGGCGGATGTTAAGATTTCGGTACAAATACGTTGTGAGCGGAAAACGCGCGTCTGAGGAGGCATATTTTGGAACACAGCGCCGGAAATAAAGTCCTGTGGGTTGACCTCACGGAAGGAAAAATCGAAATCAGGGATTACGGCGAAGACGTGCTGAAAAAGTACGTCGGCGGAGCCGGCCTGGCCGCCAGGATTCTCTGGGATGAGACTACCGCAGAGACTGACCCCTTTGCCCCGGAAAACCTTCTGGTCTTTATGACCGGACCTTTCACCGGAATAGTGCGCCAGAGCAGCCGGTATATCGTCGCCGGGATATCTCCCCTGACCGGTATCTGGGGGCGTGCTCACTCCGGGGGCGACTGGGCGGTAGAGCTCAGGAAAGCCGGTTTTTTGGGAGTGGTTATCCGTGGTCAGGCGGAAACCCCGGTCTATCTCTGGGTTCACGATGGTGAGGCAGAGCTACGGGACGCCGGCGGCTTCTGGGGTGCGGACACCTATGAAATTGAAGACCTCCTGAGAGAAGAAACTGCTCCCCGGGCCAGCGTGGCTGCCATCGGGCCGGCGGGTGAGAAACTGGTTCGCTTCGCCGCCATCATCAATGACGGGAAAAAGGGGAGGGCCGCCGCCCGGTGCGGTATGGGGGCGCTGATGGGCGCCAAGAAACTGAAGGCCATCGTGACCAGGGGTACCCTGAAACCTCCCGTCTTCGACCCGACGAAGTTTGCTGAAGTCAGCCGGAGAGTTTACGCCTCCTGCCCGGTGCGAAAGCCGGACGACTCTATTGAAGATTACATTGAAGAGATGAAAATAGCGGTGGAAAAAGGTGACCTGCCGGTGAAAAACTGGCAGGAAGGCATGTTTGAGCCCGCCTATAAATTCATCGATGACCTGCGTAATGCCCGCCCCGGCTATTGCAAGCTCTGTCCCTACTCGGACACCGAGTCGATGTATAACGCCGACGGCGAAAGGCATATGCTCTGGGAACACTGGGGCCCGGCCGGCACCAACTGCCTCATCGGCGATGTTGAAGCTTTGCAGTCTTCCTTTTCCTTCTGCCAGAGGTACGGTATGGATACCATATCCACCGGCGGCGTCCTGGCCTTTGCCATGGAATGCTACGAAAACGGGCTTATTACCCGTGAGGATACCGGCGGTATCGATCTGGCATGGGGGAACCACCGGGCAATTGTGGAGATGGTCAGAAAAATCGGCGAGCGGGAAGGCCTGGGCTGGCTGCTGGGAGAAGGCACCCGGCGGGCGGCGGAGAGAATCGGCGGCAGCGCTCCGGAGTACGCCATCCATGTAAAAGGGCTGGAGTTCCCCATGCATGACCCCAGGGTTACCACCGGTCTGGCCGTGCAGTACGCTACCGGGAGTATCGGCGCCACCCATTCTGAAGCCCAGCTCTCTTCCTACTTTATTGAAGACTACCTCTATGTAAACCCCGCAGCTGAAAAGCGCCTGCTGGACCTCCTGGGGGAGTTCGGTTATTCCGCCCGTATGGGCCGTTTTCAGACCGAAGGCAAAGGGGCAATGGTGGCGCTGATGCAGAACTTCGGCGCCATGATTAATTCCCTGACGGTATGCTCCTTTATGCTGGAGTACCAGAGAGTCAAACCTTCCGAGTTTATCGACCTGTTAAACTCCATCACCGGCTGGGATATGGACCTCGCCGGGTTTATGAAAACCGGGGAGCGGATATGCAATCTGACCCGTATGTTCAACGTGAGGCGGGGAATCAGCCGGGCCGATGATACCCTGCCCGCCCGGATACTGACCCACCAGCGGGGCAGCGGACAGGCGGCGGACAACCTGCCGGATCTGGAGCCGATGCTGGATGAATATTATGCCGCCAGGGGCTGGAGCCGTAACGGTATCCCCACCCGGCAAAAGCTTGGCGAATTGGAGCTGGAGGAATGCTTTGACCTGGCCGGAGCGTAATGCCGTGGCAGGCTACAGCACCAGCATCGCGTCGCCGAAGCTGTAAAAACGGTACCGCCGGGCGATAGCTTCCCGGTAGGCTCTATCGATGAGCTTTTTCCCGGCAAAGGCGCTCACCAGCATGAGCAGGGTGGAGCGGGGCAGGTGGAAGTTGGTTATCATGGCGTCTACCGCCCGGAACCTGTGTCCCGGCAGGATAAACAGGTCTACCTCTCCCGCTAAAGGCGGCACCTCATTCCCTCCGGACTGCGCCGCCTGCTCGATGATTCTGACCGCAGTGGTGCCCACGCAGATGATGCGCCGCCCTTCCCGTCTGGCCATGGTCAACCGGCAGGCCGTTTCCCGGCTGATTGACCCGTATTCACTGTGAATGCGGTGTTCTCGCGGGTCTTCCTCCCGTACCGGGCTGAAGGTATCCAGGCCGATGTGCAGGGTCACGAACCGGCACTCCACTCCCTTTTCTTCCAGTCGGCGGAACATATCCGGCACAAAGTGCAGTCCGGCGGTAGTGGAGGCCACACTGCCCTCCTTCTTGCCGTAGACCGTCTGATACCGCTCAGAATCGGCCAGAGGCGTATGGATGTAAGGCGGCAGAGGTATCTCCCCCAGTTCTCTTAAGCCGGCTTCACTGGAGAACCTGACTGTTTTTATTCCCTGCTCTCCCTGGCCTATTATCTCGGCGGAAACGGGGATACCGGAAGCGCTGTCTCCCGGTCCGCCGGTGATGCGGATGACGGTTCCCTCCCGGAGCCGCTTTGAACGGCGGGTGAGGACTTCCCAGGTGCCGCTTTCGCGCCGGCGGAGCAGCAGCAGCTCCACCCTGCCGCCGGTGTCCGCCCGCCGGCCGAACAGCCGCGCCGGAATCACCCGGCTGTCATTGAAGACTAGGACATCGCCTTCCCTGAGATAATCGGTAAGCTCGTAAAAACGGCGATGTGA
>CAZTMR010000059.1:0-8883 GCA_964615345.1 uncultured Dehalococcoidaceae bacterium
CTACGACCGGGCAGGTGCGCTGCGAGATATGGTCCAGAACCACCTGACGCAACTGCTGACACTGATGGCGATGGAAGTGCCCACCGCCTTTGAAGCCGGGCCGATACGCAACGAGAAAATCAAAATACTGCACCGGATAGCACCGATAAGCCCGGAAAATGTTATCTTCGGGCAGTACACTGCGGGCAAGATTGACGGGCAGGAAGTAGACGGCTACGCGGAAGAGACCGGTGTGACGCCCGGCTCCAGCACGGAGACCTTCGCCGCTCTCAAGCTGGAGATTACCAGCTGGCGCTGGAAGGGAGTCCCGTTCTATCTGCGCACCGGGAAACGCCTGCCGATGAGATGTACCCAGATTGTGGTTTACTATCACTGCGCGCCGGTGTCTATTTTCCACCCTTTCGAGTCTTCCTGCGGGGTGAAACCGAACGTCCTGGTTATCACCCTTCAGCCCAATGAAGGTTTTGATTTGCACTTCCAGGTCAAATCTCCCGGCCAGCCTTTCCATCTTTCCACCCAGTCACTGCGCTTCCGTTACGGGGAGGCCTTCGGTCCGCTGCCGGACGCCTATGAAACCCTGGTCATGGACATAACCTCCGGTGACCAGACGCTCTTCGTCTGTGATGAGGAGGTGGAGAAAGCCTGGAAGCTTTATGATGGCTTGACCGGGCAGGACTTTCCGGTGCACCTGTACCCGGCGGGGAGCTGGGGTCCGGTTGAAATTGACCAGCTAAAAGCACCGTGGCTAAACCCCGGAAAAACGTAGCGGGCACCGGACTTTCACGCCACTAAGTGCACCAGGACAAAGGTTATCTATCGTCGCCGGGGGTTAATACCAGCGGCAGTATATGGTATAATTTAAACAGGAAATGGAAACGAAAACAGTAGCTACCAACCGGAAAGCATACCACAACTACCACATCGGGGAAAGCATAGAAGCCGGCCTTGCCCTGCGGGGTACGGAGATAAAGTCCATCCGGAACGGGCGGATAAACCTGGGTGATGCCTATGTCCGGCCGGAGAGAGGAGAACTGTGGCTGGTGAATGCGCACATTGCCCGCTATGAGGCGGGAAGCTATAACAGCCACGAGCCGACCCGCCCGCGAAAACTACTGCTGCACCGGAAACAAATCGACAGCCTGCAAAGCCAGAAAGCAGAAAGAGGCTTGACCCTGGTGCCGACGAGGCTTTACCTGAAGAATAACCTGGCCAAAGTGGCCATCGCGCCGGCCCGGGGTAAAAAGCTTTACGATAAGCGGGAGGCAATCGCCCGGCGCGAGGCGGAGCGGGAACTGGGGCGGCTGACCGAGAAAAGCAGGGCCTGACGGGAGGTTTGATTCAGGCGCCAGCCAATTATGGGGACGCGTGGTTTCGACAGGGAGAGTAGGCTACAGAGTTGCAAGCTGAGGTGCCGTCAACCTCGCTAAACAGGCGGCAAAAAACAACTGGCGAACCTGAATTAGTTCTTGCAGCCTAAAAAATAGACTGCACATCCAACCTGACCTCACTTCAACGGGTCAGGATTGGGTGCCGAAAAGTTGAAGTGCCACCGTCCGGACGTCGATAAAGGCGGTGAAAGAAAACATCGACTGGCCTGACTAAACTCGGTCAGCAGAGGTTAGCCGGGTGAGAAAAAAGAGCTGACTAAGCTTGTAGCATACTCTGGGTCGCTCTTTCTGGACGGGGAGTTCGACTCTCCCCCGTCTCCACCAGAAACACAGACGAGCCTTTGTAAGGCTCATTGATGATACGAATATCACAGCTTTCACGCGAAGCCACCACCTGGAGGACAGGTTTAAAAGGCGGCTTCGGCCTTATGGCGATAACTGATTTCGTCTGCCTGGCATCCACGTAAACCGCATCCAGCATGGTAAGCAAAAGCTTCCGGCGCTCTTCAAGATTGGCTTCTGTCAATCATGACTTACCAGCACACGGACAGAGGTGAGGTTGACAAGTCAAGAACCCTGTGCTAATATAAACAGGTTCTTTGAAGACAGCTATGGCACGAAAGGACATCCAAATAAGTAAGTCCGCTCACTGTTGACGGTGAAATCCAGATGGTGAGCGTACCTTCCGAGATTCTCTAGTTACTCCTCCGATGTTAACTATTCCCTGCTTATTATTTTCTCCAGACGGAAGACTTTGGCCAGTTGCGTATCAGGAGGTCAGACCCCACAATTATGACAGCCAAGATAGATGTCAGAGGTTTATTTTGTATTTACGGGGACTCCCCCCGGCATGCACTGGAGCTCCTGAGCTCCGGTGTATCCAAAGATGAGATCCGGGAGCAAACCGGCAACGTGGTGGCGGTGAGTGACGCCTCCTTTACCGTGGAAGAGGGGGAGGTTTTCATGGTCATGGGTCTTTCCGGTTCCGGGAAATCCACGATGATACGGTGTATTAACCGGTTACTCAGGCCCACCGCGGGCGAGGTCTATGTGGACGGTGAGGACATCCTGACGGTCACCGAGGAGAGGCTGCGCCAGATACGGCGCAGCAAGATGGCCATGGTCTTCCAGCACTTTGCCCTTTTACCCCATAAATCCGTAGTGGAAAACGTGGCCTACGGCCTTAAAATACAGGGGGTAGCACTGGAAGAGAGACGGGCCCGCGCCATGGACAAACTGGACATGGTGGGGTTGCGGGAGTGGGCGGAGCGTGCCACCACTGATCTCAGCGGCGGCATGCAACAGCGCGTGGGGCTGGCCCGCGCCCTGGCCACGGACCCGGATATACTGCTGATGGACGAAGCGTTCAGCGCCCTGGACCCTCTGATTAGGCGTGAAATGCAGGACGAGCTGATCAATATCCAGCTCAGCGTGCACAAGTCCATCCTTTTCATCACACACGACCTCCACGAAGCGTTGAAACTAGGGGACAGAATCGCGGTGATGAAGGACGGCCAGATTGTGCAGACCGGAACACCGGAGGAAATCGTGGCGTCACCGGCCAATGAATACGTAGAGGCTTTCACCCTGGACGTAAACCGGGGGCTGGTATTCACCGCGGGCTCATTGATGAGGCGAGCCGAGGCGATATTCCTGGGACGCGACTCGGTAAAAACGGCGATGTACCATATGCGACAAGACCACAGCAGCGAGATATACGTTCTGGACAGGCAGAGGAAACCGGCGGGGCTGATTACGGAACGGGAAGTGATAGACGCCCGGCAGCGGAAAACGGATAAACTGGATATGGTGATGCGAACCGATTTTCCGGTAGTTAACGAGTCTGCACCGATAGGCGAGGTACTCCCGCTCTGCTCGCAGGGAGTGCCCATTGCCGTGGTGAACGATAAAGGCATTTTCAGAGGAGAGCTGGACCCGCTCGATGTGTTAAGCAACCTGGCAACGAGTGACAGTACGAAAGGGAACGGAGTACTGGAAGGTAATAGGTAATATATGTGGAACCCTTTTAGTCTATACGTCATACCGCTGGCCGACTGGATAGAAATAGCCGTTGACTGGCTGGTACTCAACATGCGGGCGATATTTCAGGCCATCCGGGTACCCATAGGATGGACGCTGGATGGTATTGAAAGCACCCTCCTGAATATTCCGGAGCTGATTTTTCTGGTCCTGTTCCTCCTTATTGCCTGGCGCATAGCCAGTATGCGCATAGCTATCTTCAGCGTCATAGCCCTCGCTTTTATCGGTTTTGTCGGCGCCTGGGACAAAGCGTTGACGACACTGGCCATCATCCTGACCGCGGTAATTTTTTGCATCATCATCGGCATACCGCTCGGCATCGTCGCCGCTCGTAGCGACCGTTTCGAGTCCATCATCCGGCCAGTCCTGGATGCCATGCAGACCACCCCCGCCTTTGTTTATCTGGTGCCGGTGGTCATGCTTTTCGGGGTTGGCAACGTACCCGGGATTATAGTTACCATTATTTTCGCCCTGGCTCCCATCATCCGCTTTACCAACCTGGGCATCAGGCAGGTATCCACGGAGGTGATTGAAGCCGCTTATTCGTTTGGCGCCACATCGGGGCAGACCCTCTGGGACGTGCAAATACCGCTTGCCACCCGCACCATCATGGCGGGGCTCAATCAGACGCTGCTGCTTTCCCTGGCGATGGTGGTTATCGCCTCAATGATTGCCGTGGAAGGGCTGGGGCTGATGGTCCTGCGGGGCATCGGAAGGCTGGATATAGGCCTGGCGGCGGTGGGCGGTCTGAGCATCGTGATTCTGGCCATCGTGCTCGACCGCATAACCCAGGCTCTGGCCAAACCATCTGGCCGTCCCGGTTTGTGGCATTTGATGAAAAGACTGCTGAAGGGAGGGGAAAAAGTGAACTGAATATGAAGATTTGTTATGGAGACTGCATTTTATCTGGAGGTAAGAATGAATTTGAAAAAGACAAAAGCATGGAAAACACTGATTATGACGGCGGTACTGGTGGGCACATTAACAATCGCCGCCTGTGCCCAGCCGGCACCGGCGCCATCTCCTGAACCGGCG
This sequence comes from uncultured Dehalococcoidaceae bacterium, assembly GCA_964615345.1. Classification (GTDB taxonomy): domain Bacteria; phylum Chloroflexota; class Dehalococcoidia; order Dehalococcoidales; family RBG-16-60-22; genus JACZSH01. The sequence continues at coordinate 4,464 of CAZTMR010000059.1, forward strand.
CCATCCCCGACACCAGCGCCATCCCCGACACCAGCGCCATCCCCGACACCTTCACCTTCACCGACGCCTTCGCCTTCACCGACGCCTTCGCCGGAGCCCGCTCCGGAAGAGCTACCCGGTGAGGGAGTGGAAGTCCGGGTAGCCACCGATACCATACTCGAGGACCAGTTTCCCGTCAGGATTGTAGAGATAGGGCTGAAGGAACTCGGGTATGATCTCCAGGACAGACTGGAGCTGAACATCACCACCGCCCACGTTGCCGTAGGCCAGGGAGAGGCTGACATTTACCCCATCCACTGGAACCCGCTGCAAAACAACATCTACAAAGAAGCCGGCGGCGACGAGATAATGGAGAGAATAGGCGCCATATACGATGGCGCCGTCCAGGGCTACCTCATCGATAAGAAGACCGCGGAAGAATACAACCTCACCAACCTCGAGCAACTGAAAGACCCCGAGATTGCCGCTCTTTTCGACACGGATGGCGACGGCAAGGCCAACCTCGCCGGCTGTAATCCCGGCTGGGGCTGCGAACTGGCAATAGAGCACCATATGGATGCCTACGGACTGAGAGAGTGGGTAAACCACGAATCCGGCTCATACTTCGCCATCATCGCGGACGTCATCGCCCGCTACAAGAACGGGGAACCCATCCTCTACTATACCTGGACGCCGCTCTGGCTGAGCAGCATACTGGTGCCCGGGGAAGACGTGGTATGGCTGGAGGTACCTTTCACCTCACTGGCGGAAGGCGACCCCGAGAGCATCGATACCACCCTTCCCGACGGCCGGAACGTGGGCTTCTCGGTGAACAAGGCCCAGGTAGCGGCCAATAAGGAGTTCATCGAGGACAACCCGGCGGCGCGGGCCTTATTCGAACAGGTTCACGTTCCGATTGAAGACATCAACGAACAGAACCTGAAAGTCAGGAACGGGGAAGATACCGAAGAAGATATCGTGCGCCACGCCAGAGAGTGGATTGCAGACCACCAGGAAGAGTTCGATAGCTGGATAGAGAACGCAAAACAGGCCGCCCGATAGCCTGAAATACGAGGGGGGAGGCGGGATACCTGCCTCCCCCCTTTTTCATCCGGTCCGCTAAAGGTCCCGGCGGTTCCCCGCAAACACGGTCTCAAAACCCCACCGGCACGCTTTTCCACACAATCTTCCGCCCGCGGTTACCCGGCAAAAGGTGATGATTATGTAAACCAGACCGTTTCCGGGCTGACCCTCCGGATGCCATCAACAGAACCAGGCAAGGCACGGCCGGATTTCCGGGAAGATTAAAGACTTCCGGGTGAAGAACGGGGTAATCCGGCTTTCAAGAGCCGTTTACGGGTAATATCATTCGGGTGGACCGTTTAACGGAATCCCGACCCTCAGCGTGGTACCCTGTCCCGGTTTTGACCGCAAGTCCGTGGAGCCGTTGACCAGGCTGACCCTTTCCTGGATCCCCACCAGTCCTGATTTTCCCTCGGCGCGAAGTTTGCCCCGGCCAGGCAGGATAAAGCCCACGCCATCATCACTTATAGTGAGGACCGCGCGGGAACCACTTGTTTTCAGTTCCAGGGTTACGTGCTTTGCCCGCGAATGTTTCTTGATATTGGTAAGCGCCTCCTGGGTGACCCGGAAAAGCGTAATCCTGGCCTCGTTGGTGAGGTTTTCTTCGGCTAAATCAATATCAGTTTCTACCTCAAGACCATTTTCTTCGGTAAGATTATCACATAACCATAACAGGGCCGGTATTATGCCTGCTTCATCAAGCAGAGGGGGTTGCAATCCCTGGATGGCCCGCCGGGTCCTTTCCAGTATCTCGTCCGTTTCCCGGCGGAGAGAGTGCAAGCCCGTTACCAGGTCCCGCGGCAAGCCGGATGACGACTCTATCATTTCGTCAATGCGGTGGGCAGCATCAATCAGTTCCTGGGCAGTTTCATCATGGAACTCCCGGGAAAGGCGATGCCGCTCCTGTTCCTGAGCATTGATTATGTCACGCAGGTACAGCCGCTGCTGCTCTCTGGCGTTAAGGGCGCCACTGACCACCAACGCCAGGAGTACGTTTATGGCCAGCCAGGATAAAATCCGGTAAATGGGGTCCGGGTAAGCCGGAATGAGGAGCGCATGAGGCATCACGAGCAAAAAGCCGGTTGCCGACAGGACCAGGGCCCACCTCGTCCGCAAAGCGATGGCAGCGTAAACAATCAGGCCGGAGAATAGCAGCAGCACAAGCTCATGATATGCCTGACCGTAAAGGAACGAGGGGAGACTTCGGGAGCTACCGGACGTAACGCCGTCCCCGATGTAATAAAGCGAGCAGGTTACCAGGGCCAGCACAGCCGCAATGAGCAGGTGCTTCTTATTTGTGCCGTGCTGAGACCCGGCAAACTGCCGCCAGAAACCCGCCGGGCTTGGCACGGCCTTTCTTACACTGGCTCTAGGGAAGGTCATCCGGCAGCAGCCATCCTTCCTTGAGACACCGCAGTATCGCCTCCAGACGGGACCCGACTTCCAGCTTGGAGAAAATGTGAGTGAAGTGGGTCTGAACGGTACGGGGGCTGATTTTCAGTTTTTCGGCAATTTCTTCATTCGAAAGCCCCCTGGCCCCTAACCTGATTACTTCCAGCTCTCTGGGATTCAGGTGAAAGGACTTTGCCAGACCTCCCCGCCAGCTTTTAGCCAGGTTCCGGAGCACTTTTTCCGCGACGGTCCGGTCAAATACGGATTCTCCGCTACGCAAAGAACGTATAGCACGAATAAGCTCGCGCAGAGGGGCGTTTTTGAGCAGGTATCCGGCGGCACCCGCTTCCAGGATAGAAAACACGTACGGGGTATAGCCGTAGGCACTGAGCACCAGCACCGAGGTGGTGGGAAACATTTTCTTTATCCGCCGAGTGGCTTCAATACCGTTGAGAACCGGCATAGCCACGTCCATAATCACGATATCCGGTCTAGCTTCCCGGGCCATATTCACCGCTTGCTCACCGTCACGGGCCACACCCACAACCTGCAGGTCTTTTTCCTCGCTCAGAACACGCTGCAAACCCTCCGAGAAGACAGTATGGTCATCAGCTATGAGGACACTTGTTTTTTTCACCTTCACCGTCTCCAGACAGTCCAATCTTAACACAGGACCATTTTTCCGTCTATTTTCAGCAGCTGTTTTACGACTTTCAATCGCAATATTTGCCGGTAATTCGTACTCCAGGAAGGGAATACCAGACCGCCTGGTTACAACACGAGGCTGATGTAAAAGTCCCGGATACGGGATAGAGTTTTAAGGGAAGGACCCGGATGAGAGCCTATATCTTAATCGATACCCCGAAGGATAAAGCAAGCCAAGTCGTTACAGAGCTGCGCAGCAGGCGTGAAGTCCGGCTCGCAGATATTATCAACGGCCCGACGCCGGTGATAGCAGTCCTGGAAAGCGAGGACCCTTCCAGTATCGCCCGGGTCATACTGTTTGATTTGCGGAGAATTAAAGGTATCCGTGACCTGACCGTGTATCTGAGTTCGGAAACACCCGGGGAGACAACCGACGGAGGGGATACGCCGGAGTGGATGGCTCTGGGCAGCCTTTTTAACGGAAGAGAAAGCGGAGAGACCAGGTCCGGAACCGGAAGAAACAGGGAGTTCAAGTATGGATAATAGCCGTGGCAAGAGAAAAGCCCACGCGGGGCGAATACTCAACCGGCAAGCGGTAAAAGAATTTTTCCAAGAATTCTTGCCCGGGGACAGGTGTCTGGAAGTCAAGCTGGAGGAAATATGCTCCCGCTGTCCCCTGAGCAAAGATAGCCAGGGTCAGCGGGAATTTTCTCCACAGGAACTGGCGGGGCTCGACGAGTGCCGGATGGATTATTTCGGTGTCCTGCTACAGTCCTTTCTGGGGCGCCCCGGAGACGAAGAAACCGAGCAGCTCTACAGGTATCTAAAGCTCTGTGAAGGGTGCTTGCTTAACATGGCAAATATAAAACGCAGCAGGCCAAAAAAAACAGAACAGCAAGCCGGATGCTTCCTGAAAGAAGATAACCGACCATTTAAATACAATAACTATGGATAATTCTCTACCAGATTCAAGAATACGTAACGCGGTTGCCAAACTCGGCTCTTCAGAGCTGGCTGCCGGTTTCGGGCTGGCGGTAATTATCGGCGCCATATCCGGACTGGGAGCAGTAGCTTTCCGGTGGCTTATCAGCAGCTTCACCTCCCTGTTTTTTGATGGGGGCAGTCAGGCACTGTCCTTCCTGGGGGATTACTATGTAATCCTGATACCTGCAGCCGGCGGCCTGATTGTCGGTCCGCTGATTTACATTCTCGCCCGCGAGGCTAAAGGGCACGGAGTACCGGAGGTAATGGAGGCGGTGGCGGTCAAGGGAGGGCGGATACGTCCCCGGGTAGCGGGGATAAAATCCATAGCGTCGTCGTT
>CAZTMR010000060.1:0-8370 GCA_964615345.1 uncultured Dehalococcoidaceae bacterium
ACAGGTGCTGCATGGCTGTCGTCAGCTCGTGCCGTGAGGTGTTAGGTTAAGTCCTGTAACGAGCGCAACCCTTGTTGTCAGTTAATTTCTCTGGCGAGACTGCCCCGCGAAACGGGGAGGAAGGTAGGGATGACGTCAAGTCAGCATGGCCCTTATGCCTTGGGCTACACACACGCTACAATGGGTGGTACAGTTGGTGGCAATGGAGTGATCCGGAGCTAATCCTGAAAAACCACCCCCAGTTCAGATTGCAGGCTGAAACCCGCCTGCATGAAGGTGGAGTTGCTAGTAACCGCGTATCAGCATGGCGCGGTGAATACGTTCTCGGGCCTTGTACACACCGCCCGTCACGTCATGAAAGTTGGCAACACCTGAAGTCGATGGGCTAACCCGGTTTACCGGGAGGCAGCCGCCGAGGGTGGGGTCGATGATTGGGACGAAGTCGTAACAAGGTAGCCGTAGCGGAAGCTGCGGCTGGATCACCTCCTTTCTAGGGAGAAGGTTGGTGGAGCATTCCACCTAATCTCCTAGGTCGGTCACCGGCCTAATAAGCCGGTGTAATTCCTTCCTTCCGCTATCCAGGGGTTAAGGTGCTTTTTGTTTGGGTAGTTTGCAAATAAATGGAAATTGAATAAAATGAAAATAGCATTATTAGGTTGGGGTTCATTAGTCTGGGGCTCAAGGAAGCTTAATCTGCCTGAGACGTCATGGCACAATGATGGCCCTATGCTTCCAATTGAGTTCGCTCGGAAATCACGCAATGGACGCCTCACGTTAGTTATTTATCCGAAAGCAAAATTGGTTCCAGTTCTGTGGGCTGAGATGCACCAAAAAGAGCTTTCGGAGGCAATTGAAGCACTCCAAAGACGAGAATGCACTAATACTGATAAGGTAGGTTATATACATTGTGGCACTTGCCATACCCAATTTCCGATGATTTTAGATACTCTTAGGAAATGGCTTACTAGACATCCACATAACGTATTACTATGGACCGACTTGGAATCTAATTTTGATGATTATAATGAGACTACTGTAATGAAATATCTCCGGAGCGTAAATAATAAAGACGCATGTAGGGAATACATAAACAAAGCGCCAAAGCAGATAGATACTGACATGCGAAGAATTATAGTTGAGTCGGGATTTCTCAAACCAAGCGATAATAATAAGCTAAATTGCTGAAAACTTGTCAATCGCTAAGCAACTTTCTATCCCTATTTTTATGCTAACGCACGTCTTCTTAAATCCTCACCCCCTTTATCCCCCTCTCCAAACAGCAATGTGGCATCTGCTCCGACAGGTCAGCATGTTTGAAGAGGGGGAAAATATCGTGTGGGGGTTTCGCCCCCACACGCAAATACCCCCTTTCCAGCCGGAGAGCGCCTGGTTCTCTATACTGCACCCTGAAATCTGGCTGGAAAGGAGGCAGGGGGATAGGTATACCATACCGGGAACATTACCAGCCTGTCCTGACGAGCACCGGAGAGGACTTAATAACAAAATCCCCCTTAGTCCCCTTTGGGAAGACACGGAATGTGCAAAACGGGTCGTCCTTCCGGTAACTGGAAGGATTGAGAGGGATTTAAAGGGTAGAGATTGCTTCGTCACTGCGCTCCTCGCAATGACAGCACAAAACTTGGGGTGGTTTAGAGGGGGCGCCAGCCCTCTCATCCTTTTCCTCCCCTTCTCTTTGGTAAAGGGAAGGAGATACAGGGGATAGGATTTCCACAGTGATTCTGATCTCCTACTCCACGAGGGCGGCGGGAAAAGATAATAAGAGCGTGGGTAATATAAAGCCTTGAACTTGATTTTTATCCCCGCTTCCTCTAAAATTAAAACGATTTACCCGGGCCACTAGCTCAGCTGGTTAGAGCACAGTCCTGATAAGACTGGGGTCTGTGGTTCGAGTCCACAGTGGCCCACCATCCACCTGCAGAGTTGAAGCATAGTTTAGCCAGGTGCTTGCAAATTTCACGCCACAAAATGGCCCCTTTCTTTTGCCACAAGTGGGCTTATCCTAAAAGTAGTGGACCCGATTGGAGTTGACGAAGATAGCTGACGGGTTTAGAATTAGCGTCGACTAATTCCAAGAAGAAGCTTCTACCACTAACTATCGCATACTTAACTGAGGGCAAGCAAGTGAAAGATGCTATTAAACCGACTCCCACTATCGAAGAGTACCTTGAAACTATTCTTAACATTCTAAGTGAAGGTAAGTCAGTTCTCGGGGTGAGGCTCGCCGAAAGGCTGCAGGTTTCTCCGCCGACCGTTACCGCGACTCTTCGGCGTATGTCCCGTGACGGACTGATTACCAGCAACAAAAATAGGGAAATCAGCCTGACTGGGTACGGAATGAAAATAGCCGTCAATGTAGTGAAGCGCCATCGTCTGGCAGAAAGGCTACTAACCGACATCTTAAAGGTGCCCTGGCATCAGTCCCACCAGGAAGCCTGTCTTTTGGAACATGGCATATCTGACAACGTGATGAACAGGTTATATGAGGCTTTGGGTAGACCGCAGACATGTCCCCATGGCAACCCTATCCCTGCGGATGATGTACTACCCTCGCTCAGGGGTATGCCTCTTGATACAATAGCCGCAGGCGAAAAAGTGATTGTGGAAAGGATTTCCGAAGAGGCAAACCGGTTGGAGGAACTGATGCAATACCTGGACCAGGCCGGTATCAAACCGGGGGCAGCAATTGATGTCAAAGAAACGGCTCCTTATACCGGTACCATCCAGATAACCATCAACAGCAATGATTTCTCGCTGGGTGAAAAGGCCGCAGCCCTGGTATGGGTGGTACCAAAATCCGTCCCTCAGAGCTGATATAACCCAGGTGTTTCCTCAGACAACCCTCTTCATCTTCCATTTTTTTAAAACATTACGTCCTGAGAGCTTGACAAAAATGGAGAGATTAGCTTATACTAATACTATTAGTTAGTAACTACTTATTCTCCGTGACTGTTTTATTTGTTCTATTTTGATGCAAATGATATGCAAAAGCCATTAGCTTAAGGAAGCGGCACAATAACCAAGTCAAGACATAGTCAAAATGATAAAGGACAATTATTGAGCTAAACCCGGTCATTGGTGAAGCTGAGGAGAAGCTGCTGGAGCAAATGAACATAGAGCTTGTCGCTGTCGAGATAAGCTTGAAGGGTTATTGCCCGGCGTGTCGGACTGGAGGGGGGCGGATATGAGCCAAGGGGTCATCTTTGAAGGTGAAAAAACACATAATTCACCGGACGTAAAAATCAATGAAGGAGGACAATAAGCAAATGCATGGGAAAAAGCGGATTTTCGGTTTAGGTAGTTTCGCGCTGGCAGCAGCACTGTTGCTTGGGGGCTGTGCTCAGGCCGGTGAACCGGCTAGCGCTCCAGCGCCTGCTCCGGAAAAACAGACACTGACCATATATTCAGGACGGAGTGAAGAACTGGTTGGCCCAATCATCGACCAATTCGCGAGCGCTACCGGCATCGACGTACAGGTGCGCTACGGCAGCACCTCTGAGATGGCAGCTACCATCCTGGAAGAGGGCAAGAACAGCCCGGCGGATATTTTTTACGCCCAGGACCCTGCCGGTTTGGGGGCAGTGGAAGACCTGTTCGCACCGATTCCGGGTAATATTCTGAGCCAGGTCGAACCACGTTTTCGCTCACCAGAGGGCAAATGGGTCGGTATCTCGGGTCGAGCCCGGGTTATCGTTTACAACACGGAAAAGCTGAGTGAAGCCGACCTTCCCGATGACATCTGGGACTTCACCGATCCCGAGTGGCGAGGACGTATCGGCTGGGCGCCGACCAACGGCTCGTTCCAGGCAATGGTAACCGCAATGCGTGCAACCTGGGGAGAGGAAAAGACCAGGGATTGGATTCTAGGAATCCAGGCTAATCAGCCGGGGGTATATCCCAAAAATACTCCTCAAGTGGCGGCCGCAGCTGCCGGTGAGATCGACGTCGGCTTCGTCAACCATTACTACCTGTACCGATTCATCGCGGAGGAAGGTGAATCATTCGCCGCCCGTAACTACCATCCCAGGGCTGGCGGACCCGGTGCGGTTATCCTGGTAGCCGGGGCCGGCATACTGGATACCTCTCAGAACAAAGAAACCGCCGAGCGCTTCCTGGAGTTCATGCTATCGACCGTGGCGCAGCAGTATTTCGCCGGTCAGACCTTTGAATATCCGGTGATTGAGGGAGTAAAGACTCACCGGCTGCTGACACCTCTTGCGGAAATCAACAGTCCTGATATCGATATGGCCGATATGGCCGACCTAGAGGGCACGCTTGCCCTACTGAGGGAAACGGGGGTAACTCCATAAATGGCAGTTATGGCGGGCAGAGCTTCAAGATTGATAGCCAGGCTTGGCAGAATGGCCGGGTGGGATGATTCCTCCCGGCCTCCTGTCATTGTCTGGCTGCCCGTCATCTTTATTGCCATAGCCATATTGTTACCCCAGGCCTACCTGGTTCTGCGTGCGCTGGGGGCGGGCGAGCAGACCTGGGAGTTGATGTTCCGGGCCCGCACCCTGGCAATCCTGGGACGTACCTCGGTCCTGGTAATAGCAGTAACGGCGGCTTCGCTAGCTGTTTCCCTGCCGCTGGCTTGGCTGACCACCCGGACAGACCTGCCTTTAAAGCGGATGTGGGCGGTTGTGACAGCATTACCTCTGGTGATTCCCAGTTATGTGGCCGGTTTTGTCATTGTTGCCGCCCTGGGCCCGCGGGGAATGCTCCAGCAATTTCTGGCTGAGCCATTCGGTCTGGAACGGCTGCCCGATATCTACGGTTTCCCCGGTGCTTTATTCGCCGTCACTACTGTCAGCTATCCCTACCTGCTGCTGGCTCTACAGGCGTCAATACGCGGTATTGACCCCTGTCTTGAAGAGGCCTCGCGCAGTCTGGGACACGGACCGTGGACGACTTTCCGCCGGGTTACGCTGCCACAGTTGCGTCCGGCTATAGCGGCGGGGTCTTTGCTGGTCGCGCTTTACACCCTTCGCGATTTCGGCGCCGTATCCCTGATGCGCTATGAGACTTTCACCTGGGCTATCTATTTGCAGTACCAGACCTCCTTTGACCGGATGGCGGCGGCTGCCCTTTCACTGGTGCTGGTGGTCCTGGCTGTTGTCATCCTGCTAATTGAAGCCCGCACGAGAGGCCGGGGCCGTTATCATAGAAGCACCGCAGGTGTGGCTCATTCCCTCACTGCAATAAAGCTGGGACGCTGGCGCTGGCCGGCGTTCGCCTTTTGTAGTCTAGTCTCATCGCTGACCCTGGTAATGCCGATGTCCATCCTGGCATACTGGTCCATTCGCGGCTTATCAGCCGGCGAACCGCTCCGCCTGGCCTGGAGTAATACCTTTAATTCCGTATTCATTTCCGGCCTGGCGGCGATAATCATCGCGGTGGCCGCCATACCGGTGGCCTTTCTGGCAGTACGCTACCCGGGACAGATCAGCAGGCTGCTTGAGCGGGCAACCTATATCGGGTTCGCCTTGCCCGGCATAGTAATTGCTCTGGCGCTGGTGTTTTTCAGCGCTAACTATGCCACACCTATTTACCAGACGCTGGGAGTGCTGCTCTTTGCCTATCTTATCCTGTTTCTGCCCCAGGCGGTCGGCTCTGTCCGGTCCTCGCTGGTTCAAATAAGCCCGCGCTTTGAGGAAGCCGCTCGCAGCCTCGGCCGAAATGCCCGGCAGACCCTTTTTAGCGTGGTTCTACCTCTGGCAAAGAGGGGCATATTCGTTGGCGCTGCCCTGGTCTTCCTGACCACGATGAAAGAGTTGCCGGCTACTCTCCTGTTAAGTCCGATAGGCTTCAGGACGCTGGCTACCTCGGTGTGGTCGGCAACATCAGAGGCCTTCTTTGCCCGGGCAGCGGTACCCGCCTTACTGATAATAATTCTGTCATCCATACCTATGGCTTGGCTGGTTATGCGGGAGAGGAGGCAGGAGACATGAGCCAGATTGCCGTTCGTTGTAAAAACCTGAGCAAGAGTTTCAATCATACCCCTGCGGTTAACAGTATAGACCTTGAGGTGGAGGAAGGCAGATTTCTGGCCTTACTGGGTCCAAGCGGCTGCGGTAAGACCACGCTGCTCAGGCTTATTGCCGGTTTCGAGATTCCCGATTCAGGTATCGTAGAGGTCGGCGGTAAGCCAATGGCTGCACCGCGAATTTTTGTTCCACCGGAGAAGCGCCGGGCAGGTATCGTCTTCCAGGACTATGCCCTCTTTCCTCACCTCACTGTTGGCGATAACATCGCTTATGGACTGAGCAAGGGGGCTGACCGTAAGGAGAGAGTAGCGGAAATGTTGTCCCTGGTGGGGATGAAGGACTACCGATCCCGGATGCCCCATGAGCTTTCCGGTGGCGAACAGCAGCGGGTGGCCATCGCCCGGGCGCTGGCGCCAAATCCCGATGTGCTGTTGCTGGACGAACCCTTCTCCAATCTCGATGCCGACCTGCGGGTGAGGATAAGAAACGAGGTTAAGGGGATACTAGCCTGCGCCGGGGCTACTGTTATCTTCGTTACCCACGACCAGGAAGAGGCGATGTTCATGGGAGACCGGGTGGGTGTTATGAACCAGGGCAAACTTGAGCAGCTTGACACTCCGGAGGCTATTTTTCATGCCCCGGCCACGCCGTTTGTGGCCCAGTTTATCGGCACTGCTGATTTTCTGAGCGGGAAGTCCGAACACGGGCTGGTGATCACTGAGATAGGGGAATTACCTGTTCATGGCAAGCTCCCTCGTGGAAAACCTGTGAGAGTGATGATACGTCCAGATTTTTTGGATATCAAACCGGCTGATGACGGCCCCGGAGAGGTTGTAGACCGTATCTTCCAGGGAATGCATTACCTGTACCGGGTACGATTGCCATCCGGAGCTACAATTCGCAGCTTGCAGCACCACACCAGAAACTATCCTGCCGGCACGAAAGTCTCACTCCATATGAATTCTGGCCATAAAATGACCTGCTTTGACCTTCCCCCCGATGTATAGGCCACTGTAAACGAGAGATTTCCCGGTATTAGTAATGAATTCTCCGGGCCTCTGGTTGAGAGAGAAAGGACAGGAGGGCATCCTGGGACGAGTATTCGAACCGGAAACCCACTTCTTCTTTGAGCCTAGCAGTGTTTACGGTGGGGGGATATTTGATGAATTCCAGGCCGGCCACCGGTGATTCGTTTTGAAGGCGCAGCGTCCAGGAAAAATCCATGAAAAGCTGCATCAGGCCCGCGGGTAGCGCGATGCTTTTCCGGCCGGCAAGCCTGATTATCTCACTATACCGTACGGTGCCCTCCCCGGCTACGTTAAAGGTACCCGCTTTTTTCTGCGCCAGGAGGGTTAGAATAAGCGCAACGAGGTCTTTTTCATGGACAAACTGCATCGGCGGGTCATAGCCGGCAATGCGGAGCATAACCGGCCTGAACATCAGGCTGGCAACCGAACCGGCTGCATTTGGTCCGGTTACCGGGCAGCTACGCAGGATGGTAAGACAAACGTCCTGATTCCTCGCGGCAAAATCTCTCAGGGCCCGCTCCGCCTCTGCTTTGTCACGGGAGTACTGGAAGCCGGACAGCGGTCTTAGCGGTGAATCTTCGGTGAGAAGGTCAGTATTATCCGGATGGGCGCCGTATACCGTGTGGCTGCTTAAATACACGATATGCCTTACTCTTGCCTGCCGGCAGGCCTCCAAGAAGTTTGCGGTGCCGCCAACATCAACCTCGCGGGCGCCTTTCCGGTCGCGGGCAGGTTTTAAAGTGAAGGCCAGATGGATGGCGCTGTCCACGCCGTTGCGGCTGAAAATATCGCCAAGCGGCTTGGAGATGTCACGGCGGTAAAACTTCAATTTCGGGGAGCTGACTACCGGCTCTTTTACATCAATGCCGATAATCTCCTCGACATCCGAAACCCTGTCCAATCTGGACAACAGTCTGAGACCAATGTATCCGGAAACGCCGGTAATGGCTATTCTATTCATGCTCCAAAAATCCGGATTTACCCGGAGCCTTCCGCCTTGGCGCTGGAGACCAGGTCAGTTACTTCAAAACCCAGTTTGCCCAGTCCCTGAGCAACAAAGCTGAAACCCAGTTTATGCGGTCCCTGGGACAGGGTGATCCCTCGCGTTAAGACCGTCAGCTCGCTGTTCATTGGCAGGGTGAAGGGATTATTCTGGTCTACTTCGGAAAACGAGATTTTCTCGTTATTGCGGATAAAATACGAGTTTTCCCTGGCCCATCTTTACCAAAATTTGTACCGAAGCGGTTTATTTTACGTCTCTTCAGGCGTGAAGTTGGGAAAGCGCAGGCACGGAAGATGTTTGTAGTGACCCATATTAGTTAATGTGTATTGACATC
>CAZTMR010000061.1:0-8310 GCA_964615345.1 uncultured Dehalococcoidaceae bacterium
AGTGATAGCGGCAACGAAAAATGATGTCATTGACGTTAGTGACGTCATCCATGGCGGGAAGCAGGCGCAAGTGATGGCTACTTTACATCTCTGAGGCCCTGAGATGAAAACTTAGGCGGGTATTTTCAGTAATGAAGGGGCCCGGCCGCATGCCTGGCAGATAGCTCCATAACGAGAAACTCTGTCTAGTCAAGGATGAGACGGCCTCCGGGGACGAATTCGGACTTCTGGTAGCCGTTATCGCCCCGGTATTTGATGGAAGTCCTGAAAGTCGGAGTCTCTCATTGGTCGTAAGCTAACCATCATCACTCTGACGGTAGGGAGCGCTACTAGCCCGATTACACACTGAGGAGCACACGGGAGGGCGAGTCCATCCGGTGGAACTCCGGACTCAGTTCTACCCTAGGACTCCCTGCCATTCAATTAACGTTTACAGCTCTTTGTCGGCGACTTCTTAACATACTTCCGCTCCACCCGCTTGCGCTTGAAGTACTCTTCGGCCGCCCCACCGCCAATCTCAGGGTACAGCACAAGCTGAGGCCGCGACCACTCCCAGTCGTGGGCTGCCCTGCCTTCCTTGGTAAGGCGGTAGCATACCCTGGCTGGGAAAGGACTGATAGCCTTAGTAGAAGAACTTCTGGCAAGGTGACGAAGTGGAGGGAATTCCTGCCAGTGAGTGGTTAAAGAGGCAGAGCAAGTCATCGCCCCGCGCACACTCAAAAACGTGGCTGATTTTGGCGACAAAAAGGCGACAAACTAAAAAGGACAGGATGTCACCAAAAGGTATTTTAGCTTCAAAACAAGGTTTTGGTAACTGACACAAAAGTTCTAATTTGAAGCTAACGGCCCCTGACGGCATATCTGGCTTATGCTTAAGAGTCAGCTGCTCTGCCAGTTGAGCTAGCGGCCCGGAACTAACCACCATTGTAGCCAGTCTGCACAGACGTGTCAAACCGGCCCGGGCTGCCGCCTGTCCTGCCGCCGGCCAGGGTCACCGCTATCAGGGAAGCTATACCGGAAACAGCCGGGCTTATTTCTCCCAGGTCTGAAGGGCCGCGTACGGCATGCGCCAGGTTATCTCAAAGCCTTTACCCTGCCAGGTCTCTTTCATCTCTTCGCGGGCGGCTTTCAGCTCCGGGCTCTGCTCGTACTTCTCCAGGGCCTCCCGGTCTTTGAACTCGTAAACCGCCAGGTACGTTGATTCTGCATCGGTCTTCATCGCTTTGTAGCGGGTTACCCTGGTCATGCCGGGGAACTTGAAGAGGAGCGGGATGTGTACCTCATCGTACCACTTGTTGAACTTCTCCTCCACTTCTGGCTGGCAGCGGGTGGCTACCACGTTGATGACGGCGTTGGATTCCATAGCTCGGTCCTCCTGTATCCTTCATTTTAGAGCCGTATATTCCCACCCGGTGAAAACATCACGTGCCGATGACGTCAACCCCGGAGAACAGTTTATTGGCGATAAAACCGGCAATGGGCGGGAAGAAAAAGACGCAGGCAAGGCGAATCAAAGAGAATTTCCAGCCCATCAGGCCTATTTCCAGAGGCAAACGGGTAATGGCCAGCAGGGACCACCCGGTGAGGAAAGCGACCATAGTACCGACGCTGGCGCCGACACGCAAAAGTCCGGCGGCCACGGGCAGGCTGGTCATCGGGCCGCCCGGCATAAAGCCCCCGATTATCGAGCCGATGAGGAGCCCCCGGAAACCTGATTCCACGCCTATCCAGCGGGCGATTATTTCCTGGGGGATGAGAAACTGCATCATTCCGGCGATGATGAAAGCGAAGACGAGCAGGGGGACAATTTGAATCAGCAAGTTGCCGGCCGCTTTTAAACCCAGGATATGTTCTCCGCCGCCCCTCTGGTAGCCGAGATAAAGGAGGACGATGGCAATCACACCCATGATTATGGTGGGAACAAGCATCTGTGTGTGCCTCCTTTTCTGAATCATATATCTCCCCTGCGGCGGAAAGACCGGTTGAAAAAAGCGGTACTTTTTCCAGTATAATCGTAAAGACAGCCGTTTATCAAATCGGTCAGCGCTCCGGGCCATTGCGGCGGTCCGTCCGGGGGCGGGCGGAAACTGGCGGTTTCTTTATCAGCAGGCAGACGTTGCGGGAGAAGAATTTAACCGGGAAGCGGTACCTGCTTTCCGGGGAGGACTTCAGTATCTGGAAACCGGCCTTTTTCACCAGTTTTTCCAGCTCGCCGTAGGTAAACAGGTAGTAGTAACGGTAACAGGTCCCGCCTTTGCTTCGCCAGGGCACGCTTATCTCCTTGCCGTGGAGCCAGAACCGGGGCTGGCCGCGGTTCCACACGGTGATAAAAGCTTCGCCGCCGGGTTTCAACACCCTCCATAGTTCCCGCAGCGCCTTCAGCCGGGCTTCCCCGCCTTTTATGTGGTGGTAGACGGCGACGGAAATCGCCCAGTCAAAGCGGTTATCTGGGTAGGGGAGCTGCCCGGCGTCAGCTCGGGTGAGCTGCACCGATAGATGAAATTTTTCCGCGTAGCGGCGGGCGAATTCAAGCATCTTGCGGGAAGAGTCAATCCCGTAAAGCTGGTAACCCTGCCGGAAAGGGAGAAAATCAGGGCCGTGGGCGCAGCCGATATTGAGCAGGCTTCCCTGCCGCCAGCGCCGCGCCAGCTTTTCCAGCTCCGGGCGGAAAATAGACCAGTGCCGGAAGTTGTACCAGCCCGGGGCAATCCGGTCAAATACGTTTTCCGTCAAAATATCCTCTCTGTCCCCGCAATTTCCGGTCAAGCCCGTAATTACCTCTTTTGCGTTGATATTTGTTAAACTGGAGTGGATCTCTTCACCGTAATAGTAAGGGTAGTATGAGAAAATTTGCAAGGACCGTGTCCGGGGTAACTCCGGTGGCGGTGATGACGGAGCCTTTAGCCTGCCCGGGGGAGTGCCTCTACTGCCCGACGTACCCGGACGCGCCGCAGAGCTATACTCCGGAATCGCCGGCGGTGCTGCGCGCCCGGCAATGCAACTACGATGCCCGGCTGCAGGTAGAACTGAGACTGAGAATCCTTTCCGAGATGGGGCACCCCACGGACAAAATCGAGCTGATAGTTATGGGCGGCACTTTTCTCGCCCATCCGGCCGGCTATCAGTACCGGTTTATCAAAGGGTGTTATGACGGGCTGAACGGCGCAGAATCAGCGACACTGGAAGAAGCGAAGCGGCGCAACGAGACTGCCGCTCACCGCAGCACGGGGCTGTGCATCGAGACCAGGCCGGACTGGTGCGGGCCGGGTGAAATTGAGCGGATGCTGGAGTTCGGCGCCACGCGGGTGGAGCTCGGCGTGCAGACCCTCGATGATGAAATCTACCGGCTGGTGAAGCGGGGACATACCGTGGCCGATGTTGTCCGGGCGAGCCAGCTGCTCCGGGATAGCGCTTTCAAAGTGCACTACCACTGGATGCCGGGACTGCCGGGGGCCACGCCGGAAACGGACCGGGCGCTATCGGCAAAACTGTTTGCCGATAAACGGTTCCGGCCGGACGGCCTGAAGCTCTACCCGACGATGGTGATTGAGGGCACCGAACTGGAGAAATGGTATCGGGAGGGCCTCTACCGGCCGTACGACCTGGAAACCATGGTGGACCTGCTGACGGAAATAAAGGCGCTGGTGCCCGGTTACGTCCGGATTTCCAGGGTACTGCGCGATATTCCCCCCCGGTTTATCCGGGCGGGATGCCGGGACTCTTTGCGGGAAATGGTGAAAGAGCGAATGGGACGGCGGAAACTGGAATGCCGGTGTGTCCGGTGCCGGGAGTACGGGCACCGGCGGAGAAACGGCTGGGAAACGGGGGAACCCCACCTGGTGCGTATGGACTACCGGGCGGCGGGGGGTGAAGAAGTCTTCCTCTCCTGCGAGGACGAAAAGGAAACGCTGTTCGGCCTGCTCCGGATACGTTTGCCGGGGAACCCGGTAGCGTTTTCCGGCCGGGCGCAAAACGGCGTTACCGCCTTAATCCGTGAGCTACACGTCTTCGGGCCGGAGGTGTCTCTCCGGGAGAGGCAATCAGGGGCCGCCCAGCACCGGGGTCTGGGCAGGACGTTGCTCCGGGAGGCGGAACGCATTGCCGGAGATGAGTTCGGGGCGAAGCGGGTAGCCGTTCTGAGCGGCGTCGGCGCCCGGGAGTACTACCGCTCAGATGGCTATGAACTGCAAGGCGGCTACATGGTCAAAGAGCTTTAGCCCGTTTGAAATATATTCCTGCGTTACTCTTGCCTATTCCGCTTCAATCACTAGGGCGATGCCGGAAACCGGGTCAAAGGTGGCCTCTACCGTGTCTCCCACCCCGAGACCGGCCAGAGTCCCGGAAGAACCGTCCGCCAGCTCAATGACGGACTGCGCGTTGACCAGCAGCGTCTCCGTGCTGCCGTCCTCCAGCCCGATGGTTACCCGGCTGCCCTGAATTTCCAGGATAACTCCTTCAACCTTCGCCTCCCCGGGTTCCGCCGCTTCTTCTGCTTCTTCTTCCAGTTCTGCCTCTTCTTCAGCTTCCATCTCAATGGTGATGGCGGCTCCGGTATCTGGGTTAAAAACGGCCTCGACGGCGGCTCCCGACTGGAGATCAGCCGCGGTGCCGAAGTAACCGTCTCCCAGCTCGATTACGGTATCCTCATTGACCAGCAGGGTGACCGTATCACCGTTTTCCAGTTCGATGGTGACTTCATTACCCTGGACTTCCAGGATAGTTCCCCCGGTTTCTCTCCCTTCCGTTTCCGCTTCTGTCTCTGCCGCTTCATCAGCTTCTTCCGGTTCCTCAGCCTCGCCGTCACCGTTTTCGATGAGAAGTTTCACCACCGGCTTGAAGAAGAACTTGCCGGCGCCGGTTACCACCAGGGATTTTTCCCCGTTGAAATCCAGGGTCAGGACGGTGGTTTCACCCCTGCCCACGGTGAACGGGCGGACGATTTTCAGCTTGCCGCTGGGGACTTCCGCGGTCACGTTTTCCCCCGTGGTGGTGACCACTTCCACCCGGTCTACCGTTATCCGTATCTGGGTATACTTCCCGGCGGTCACGTTGGCGCTGCCCAGGATTGCCTCCACCCCGTCGACTACCTCCAGCAGGTCGAAACTGGCAGCCTCCTCGATTACGGTAATCCAGCCGCCGGTGTCAGCCGGAGCGGCATTATCCGGGGTGGTATTGTCCGAAGTGGTATTATCCGAGGTGGCGTTGTCCGAAGTGACGTTATCCGAAGTGGTGCTGTCCGGTGCTACCGTGCCCGGGGCGTAGTGTACCTGTATTTCTGTCAGGTGGACGATGGCACTGCTGACGTCAGCCGGGGGCGGGTCAGTGGCGCGGAACTCGAGGATGCCCCAGGACGTTCCGGACTCCTCCGGCGGGGCTGGCTCTGGCGCGGGAGACGGGGAGGGGGACGTTTCCGGCGAGGGCCCGGGTGACGGAGTAACCTCTTCCGGGACCGGGGCGCAGGCGGCGATGGATACCAGGAGCAGTGCCATCGCCAGTGCGGTCAGCTTTTTCACTGCTGAACTCATTTTTAATACCTCTTTCCCTTTTTCTGGCTTCTAGCTACATTATATAACGGAGAAACCTGGAAAAGGTTAGGCCCCATGTGGTAAAAACGTCACCGGGAAAATGGTAGTCAGGGGTGTGGCCGGCTCTCGCCTCCATTGAGTTGTCCCAGCCGCACATCGTCAATGCCGAAGTGATGGGCGATTTCATGGATAACCGTCGCCCGGACCTGCCGCCTGATTTCAGTATCGTTGCGGCTCAGCATTTCGATAGGTCTCCGGAAGATGGTTATCCGGTCTGGTACCACCAGCCCGTAGCCGCGGCCGCGTTCGGTCAGGGGAACGCCTTCATACAATCCCAGCAGGGTTTCCCCCGGTTTCATTCCGGATTCAGTGAGCTGGCGGGAAGTGGGGCGGTTCTCCACGATGACATCGATGTTTTCCAGTTTTTCCCGGAACTCATCGGGGAGGCTGTCCACTGCCTCCGCTACCAGTTGTTCGAATTTCTTTCTGTCCAGCGGTTACCCCCTCATTTTACGGCTTTTGCGGCAGGACCATAATACCCAGAGCAGCAGGAAATAGGCGCTGGTAACGGCAAAGATGTAGAGCAGGGCGATGACCAGGCTCCAGGGCCAGCCGAACTGCGGGGAGAGATAAAAGCGGGCAAAGTGGATATAGCTGCCGATGACGGCGCTGGTACCGACAAAAGCGACGACGATGACAGCCGGCAGGCTGGTCAGCTTTTTCAGGTCAGGCCGAAAAATGAAGTAGCTGATGAAGGCAAGACCGGCGAAAATGACCAGGGAAATCAGCACGGTCATAATTATGCCGTCCACGGACGGATTGACGGCGGCTTCCCAGACAAGCCGGATAAAGGCGGCGGCAAAAACCGGCACCAGCGTTGCCAGCAGCCATATCTTCAGTAGTCTGCGGTTAATCATGCTTATCCGAACCGGCTGAGGTCTCCTGCCAGGAGCGGGGCGGTTGTCTGCCGGGATGATTTTATGATAGCGGAAGTGCCGGCAGGATGCAAAAGACGGGAGCGGGCAGTCAGGGTAACCAGTCCGGGCCGGGTTCCCCGGTTTTTAGCCGTCCCTGTCCGGGTGGTTTTCCTTTTCTTCGGGTTCTGCCACGGAACCCCGGAGAACGGGCGCTCAGCCCATTCCGGTATTTTCTCCGGAACTGGCAGTGGCCGCGCTGGAGACCAGGAACAGCCCCACCACCGCGCCGATAACCGCACCGACGAAAAGGTTGCTCAGTTCCGCCGGGCCGCGGCCGAAGTAGGCCAGCGCCGTGCCGATGACTGCGCCGGCGATGACACCGATAATATGTACGGGTTTCACTTTCACCCCCACCGCTATTTGTTCTACATATAATTGTACTGGACTCCGGCGTTTCCTGGCAAATCACTCCGGCCGTTTACCTTTAGTTCGGGGAGAGCCGGTAGCTTTTTGCCCCGGCTACCGGGGCGAGAAAAGCCAGGTCTGTCGTCCCGCTACCGACCGCCCCGCCGTTACGGGACAGGACGTTGCTCAGGCGGAAAGGCCGGGTATGGGCCAGGACCGCCGGCCGGTCATAACCCCGCCCGTTAGCCGGGGAGGTTCCGGGGTGAGAGTGATAAAAGCGCTTCATTCTGGCGTCATGTTCCTGGAAAGTCAGTTCTTTATGAGTTGTCCGCTTCATCATTATTTTGGCTGCCTCCTGCTGATATGTTTTTTAACCCGCCTCAGTCCACTTCCAGGAAGAACCGGGGAGAAAGTTCGCTCTCGTCGCCAGCCGCGCTGGTGCAGTAGAACGCGCCGCCATCGATGCCGATCATATAGTTGCCGTAAGCGGGCAGGACGAAGCTTACCCGGCCGTTTTTCATGGTGAGGACGGCGTCAGAAACCGGGCTGCCGTCACCGGCCGTAGCCGGTTCCCAGCCGGTGTCGGTCTGGACGTAGACGCCTACCTGGAGAATGAAGTACGAATAGTAATCGACGAGTTCCTGGGGGTTGGTCAGGTAGAGGGTGGTTACCATGTCCGCCGGGTTATCGGCGGCGTCAATGTAAAAAAGTTCGCCGGATTCAACGCTGCCGATGGCCCTGCCGAAGGCGGTGAAAGCCGGTTTGGCTGACTCGGCGGCTATCTCTATCCGGACTCCCTCCTGTGCCTCCGTGTTGCCGGGGTTGTCGAAAGCGTAGGCCACCGGCCAGGGGACAAGGAGAAGGAAGGCGATGAAGGGGAATAACCTTTTTAGCCATCTGTTTCTCATCCTGGGCACCTCCCTGGTTCTGATTTCCGTTTTCAGGATATGGCCAGGATGCGAAACAAACGCTAAAGATGTACCCCCTGTTTCTAAACATTTAATAAACGTTTTTTCAGGCAAGAAAAAAGGGCACTCCGTTGCGGAGTGCCCTGGTTACGGCTGGTTTACGGCTCTAAACGCTTATTCTATTTCCCGTTTTCCTTTGCCGGCTTTTTCCTGTTTTTCCCGGCGCGGCCCGTTACGGGCAGGGAAAAGGTGAAAGTGCTTCCTCGCCCTTCCTCGCTTTCCACCCTGATTTCACCGCCGTGAAGGGAGACAAGTTCCCTGGACAGGCTCAGTCCCAGTCCCAGCCCGCCGAGGCTGACCTTTTCCCCGCCATGCCGGTAGTAGGGTTCGAATATCCGGTGCTGTTCCTCCGGACTGATGCCGCTTCCCGTGTCCTGCACTGAGACGGTGACGCGGTCCCGGTCATCTTTCGCCCGCAGGCTGATTTTGCCCCCCTCCGGCATTCTTGTCCAAAATAAATTTTCAAGCTGAGTGGTAGAAAAGAGACCCCTCGAA
>CAZTMR010000062.1:0-8225 GCA_964615345.1 uncultured Dehalococcoidaceae bacterium
CTGTGCACCATTCTGAGGCGGTTGCATAAGCCCTCATGTCCAGACCTCTGAGATTATACCTGACCCTGCCAGACCCTTCCTAATCTTCCTAACCTACCCTGCCTAGCCTCAGGGGTTCACTCCATACACTATAATCCCTTTTACCGGAGTTTTGAAAGTCTTGAAACGAGGTGCTTAAGTGTCCCGCGGCATAAAAGCAGGGCTGAAATTTACAGGAGTAACCGGCTTGAGTTATACTTCAATTGTAGAGATGGAAGAAGCAATCAAGGAAACACAGAATACCCTTACCGCTGACCAGATTGCGGGTTTCAACCGGCTAAAGGGGAAAGCGCAAGCTTACCTTCCCGCGGAAAAGCTGGGCGTGATTGAAGACGCCTATCATTTCGCCGCCAGGGCGCACCGGGACCAGACACGCAAGTCCGGGGAACCGTTTATAGAGCACCCCCTGCAAACGGCGATGATACTGGTTGACCTCCAGCTGGACGCCAGCTCACTGGCGGCGGCTCTGCTCCATGATGTCCCGGAGAATTGCGGCCTGCCCGTCTCGGATATCGAAGCTAGGTTCGGCGCCGAAATCGCCAAACTGGTGGAAGGAATGACCAAGCTGGGTAAAGTCTCTTTCCAGTCTCCGGAAGAGGTTTCCCGGGAGGTCCAGGCGGAAAACCTGCGCAAGATGCTCGTCGCCATGGCGGAAGACCTCCGCGTCGTCTTTATCAAGCTGGCCGACCGTCTCCACAATATGCGGACTCTGGAAGCATTGTCTCCGGAAAAGCAGTTCATCATCGCTCATGAAACCCTGGAAATTTATACCCCTCTGGCTCACCGTCTGGGCATATGGGAGCTGAAATGGCAGCTGGAAGACCTCTCCTTCCAGTACCTGCAGCCGGAGAAATACCGCCGCATCGTCAACCTGCTGGCCGCCCGGCGCGCCCAGAGAGAAAACTTCATCTCTCAGGTCATCGAGATCATAAGGAAGGAATTCAAAAAGGTTAATCTGCGCGCGGAAGTCTCCGGAAGGCCGAAACATATTTACAGCATACACCAGAAAATAGTCCGTTACGCCGCGCTGGGCAAACGCTTCGATGATATTCATGACCTGCTCGCCCTCCGTGTGCTGGTTGATTCCGTGGCGGACTGCTACAGCGCCGTGGGTATCATTCACAGCCTCTGGCACCCGCTGCCGGAAGAGTTTGACGACTATATTGCCAATCCCAAACCGAATGGTTACCAGGCACTGCATACCGCCGTGATGAGCTTCGGGAACACTCCCCTGGAAGTCCAGATACGCACCCGGGATATGCACTACGTGGCGGAGTACGGCGTCTCCGCCCACTGGCGCTACAAGCAGGGCGAAAAAAGCGACATCCACTTCGAGGAGAGAGTGGGCTGGCTGCGCCAGCTGGTGGAATGGCACCGGGAGTTGAGCGGCGCGGAAGAGTTCCTGGAGTCAGTGAAGACGGACATCTTTATGGACCAGGTCTTCGCCTATACCCCCAAGGGGGAGATAAAGGATATGCCCCGCGGCTCCACCCCGCTCGACTTTGCTTACCGCGTCCATACCGAACTGGGGCACCGCTGCGTCGGCGCCAAGGTGAACGGCAAGCTGGTGTCGCTCAGTTACGCGCTCAATAACGGCGACGTTGTCGAGATTATGTCGACAAAAGGAGACCGGGGACCGAGCCGGGACTGGCTCAATCCCCACCTGGGTTACCTCAAGACCTCCCACGCCCGGGAAAAAGTGAGGCAGTGGTTCAAGAGGCAGAAGCGGGCGGAGAATGTCGAGCGTGGCCGCCAGCTGCTGGATAAAGAGCTGAGGCACCTGGGTGTGAAAATCGACCGTGCCGAGCTTGCCGGTATGTTCCGCTACGCCAACACGGATGACTTTCTGGCCGCCATCGGCTATGGCGGTATCACCACCCACCAGGTCGTCCTGGGGCTGGCGGCACAGCAGGAACCGCCCAAAACGCTCCCGGAGACCGCTCCCTCCCGGCCGACGCCCTCCGTAGTTGAAGTCCTCGGCGTCGGGGACCTGGCCACTCATCTGGCACAGTGCTGCCATCCGGTGCCCGGAGACGAGATAATCGGTTACATCACCCGCAGCCGGGGAGTAACCGTCCACCGCTATGATTGCCACAACGTGATTAATGAGGACGAGAAAGACCGGCTGGTGCCGGTGGAGTGGGGCGAATCTGATTCACTATACCCGGTGAGGATTCAGGTCCAGGCCTGGGACCGCATCGGGTTGATGCGTGACATCACCACCATCGTGGCTGAAGAAAAAGTCAATATCACTGCGGTAAACATGACCCGGCATGATGACCGTACCATCACGGAAGACTTTACCCTGGAAACGCGGGGGCTGGCCCAGCTGAGCCGGCTCCTGAAAAAGATGGAAGCGGTCAGGGGGGTCATCGGTATCACCCGGCTGGGAGGCTGACTTGTCTTCCCGCCCGTAAAGATGTAAAATACAGGATATCCGGATGGTTGAAGGGGGGAAATAATTGCCAAACATCAAGTCAGCAGAAAAAAGGGTACGCGCCGCGGGAAAACGGCGTTTGCGCAATAAGGCGGTACGCAGCCTGACCAGAACCAGCGTCACCAAGGCGGAGAAGCTTGTCTTCTCCGGAGAGAAAGAAGGAGCCCGGACCGCGGTGGCGGCTGCGGTCAGCACGCTGGACAGGGCTGCCCGGAAGGGTATTATTCACCCCAATAACGCCGCCCGCCGTAAATCACGCCTGGTGAAAAAGCTGAACCGGGCGGAGGCACCACCGCCCGTGGAAGAGCCTGAAGCCGGATAGAGGCACGCCTTTATTCGCCGCTAACCTGAACTATTATCTGCCTTGACCGCGGTCGGGTATCGAAGTCTACCACCACTATCTGCTGCCAGGTGCCCAGCAGCAGCTTCCCATTGTTGAAGGGCACCACCAGAGAGGCACCCAGCAGTGAGGCCCGCACGTGGGAGTACCCGTTGCCGTCTCCCCAGCGGCGGTCGTGCTGGTAAGCGGCACTCTTGGATGCCACCCGCTCCCACATATCCCGGAAATCTGAGACCAGCCCCGGCTCGTACTCAATCGTGGTTATTCCCGCCGTTGAGCCGCTGATAAAAAGGCTTACCACCCCTTGGCCCAGCCCGGATTCCGCCAGTTTATCCTCCACCTCCCCGGTTATATCAATGATATCCGTCTCTCCCTTGCTCTGCACCCTTGCTTCGCCGGTAAAAATCATTGCCGCTTACCTCCTGAATT
This sequence comes from uncultured Dehalococcoidaceae bacterium, assembly GCA_964615345.1. Taxonomy (GTDB): domain Bacteria; phylum Chloroflexota; class Dehalococcoidia; order Dehalococcoidales; family RBG-16-60-22; genus JACZSH01. Next base: position 3,246 of record CAZTMR010000062.1, read on the forward strand.
GCGCAGATACTACCACATAGTATAGTGGATACCATATTCCGTTGGAAACGGTTGGAGTTCATGCTGATGTTTTCTCCCTGGAAAAGGAGAGCCGCTGGAACTGGTGAAGACCCGCCTGATACTGTAGAATACACAGCAGAAAGACACCCAAAAAAAGGAGGAAATGTTGTCTGCTTCAACCTACGGTCTGGAAGGAAAAAGAGCCCTCGTCACCGGTGGCGGCCGGGGTCTCGGTAAAGCCATCTGCCTGGCTCTGGCAAAAGAAGGCGCCGACGTCGCCACCACCGACCTCTCCGGCGCCGAAGAGACTGCCCGGGAGGTGGAGAAGCTGGGCCGGAAATCTGCCGCATTCAGCGCCAATGTCATCGAGCCGGAAGAAGTCGAAGCGATGGTCGCTAAAATCGTCGCTGAGTGGGGCGGCATCGATATCCTGGTCAATAACGTCGGCGGTGACCATGCCATACTCCTCGAAGACCTCCCCGCCGAGGAGTGGGACTGGGCGATGAACATCAACCTGAAAGGGCTTTTCAACTGCACCAAGGCTGTCTCTGCGGTGATGAAGTCTCAGGGCGGCGGTAAAATCGTCAATATGGCTTCCATCGCCGGACTGCGAATGACGATGTACGGCGGCATCGCCTACAGCTCCGCCAAGGCGGCCGTCCTCGGTTTTACCCGCCACGCCGCCTTTGAGCTTGGTCCGTATAAGATAAATGTGAACGCCGTCTGTCCCGGCTCCACCCTCACCCCGGTGGTGGAGGGCCGGATGACGCCGGAGATCAAGGAGAAAATGCGCAAGGCCACTGCTCTTCAGGACTTCCTGCTGCCGGAAGACCAGGCGGACGCCGTCGTCTTTCTGGCGTCAGAGCGGGCGCGGATGATTACCGGTACCAGCCTGACCGTAGACGGGGGTATGACCCTGCCCGTAGGCTCCGTGGAGTGGGAAAACTTTTACTCTTCCCGGAAACAGTGGCTCAAAGAAAACCGGTGGGCGGGGAAGCAAACGTCCCTTTAAGGCGGAGTTCAGGCCGGGGTCAGCGCTTCCCGGTTCACGTCCCGTAAATTAAAGACCGGCCCGTCCCGGCAGACCTGAGCCGGCCCGTACCGGGTCCGGATGGTGCAACCGTAGCACGTGCCCAGGCCGCAGGCCATCCGCGTCTCCAGAGATACCTGGACCGGTTTGCCCTGCAGCTCTCTCATCCCGGTCATCGCCCGGTACATGCCGGCCGGCCCGCAGGCGAATATCTGGTCTGCCCTATCGATATAATCGGCCATCAGCTCCGTCACCAGTCCCTTGTGACCCCCGGAGCCGTCTTCGGTGGCCTTTACCGTATCAATTCCGCCCGGTTCGAGGGGCAAGAGTTGCCCTGCGGAAGGGGCGCCCATGAGCAAGGTCACCTGTTTCCCTTGCCCGGCGGTCGCATCGGCCAGGAAGCGCAGCGGCGCGATGCCCATACCCCCCGCCACCAGCAGCAGCCGGCGAGCATCAGGCGGTACGGAAAACCCGTTGCCCAGCGGCCCGAACAGTGCTATCTTCTCCCCCGCCTGCCGGCGAGAAAGCCAGCCGGTACCTTTTCCGTCCTCCCACACCGTGTACAGCAGAGCTATTTCGCCCCCGTCATATACCCGGTGCAGGCTGAACGGGCGGGGCAAAACGCTGTCCTCCCCGCACCGCACCATCACGAACTGCCCCGGCGCCGCCTCTCCGCATATTCCCGGGCACTTTAACCGCATCAGCCAGCTTCCGGAGGCGCTTTTTCCCGTACTCCGTACCATCCCCTCCATAACCTGCTGGTTGCTCGTTATCCGGGCGGAGTACTGCTTCAATTCGCCTCCTTGCTCCGGTATTCCGGGAACGGCTGCACGGTATACTTCTGCCCGTCGCGGGCGAGAGCGGCCAGGGCTACCCGTATCGTATCCAGGGAGGTAAAGCAGGGTATCCGCTTTTCCGTTGCCGCCCGCCGGATGTGAAAGCCGTCTCGCAGTGGCACTCCTCCCCCGGTCAGGGTGTTCACTACCCCGTCTACCCGGCCGTCTCTGATGACGTCGATGACATTGGGGTGCCCCTCGCTCAGTTTTTTGGTTATCTTCTTCACCGGCAGTCCGGCGGCTTCAATCATCGCCGCCGTGCCTTCCGTGGCGTAAAGACGGTAGCCAGCGGTCTGCATCTCCTTGATTATCGGTAACGCTTCGGCCTTGTCCCGGTCGGCGATGCTCAGCAGGATGGCGCCTTCGGGCGGCAGCATCATGCCGGCGGCGATGAGCGTCTTGGCCAGAGCCGCTTCGAGGCTGTAGTCTATCCCCATCACTTCGCCGGTAGATTTCATTTCCGGGCCCAGATAGGTGTCCACGCCGGTCAGCTTGGACATGGAAAAGACGGGCGCTTTGATCGCCGTCAGTTTTTGCCTCGGCCAGAGCCCGCTCTGATAGCCCTGCTCTTTCAGGCCTGTCCCCAGGGTTACCCGGGTGGCTATCTTGACCATCGGCACGCCGGTGACCTTGGATAGAAAGGGTACCGTCCGGCTCGCCCGCGGGTTGATTTCCAGGACATAAATGGAAGGTTCCTGGCCTCCGTCCCCGTCTCGCGGCACGATGACGAACTGGATATTCATCAGCCCGCGGATGTCCAGTCCCCGGCCGATGCGTACCGTGTAATCGACCAGTGTCTCTACTTCCGTCTCGGTCAGGTTTACCCCGGGGTAAGCCGCCATCGAGTCTCCGCTGTGCACCCCGGCCCGTTCGATGTGCTCCATAATTCCCGGGATGAGCACCGTTTCCCCGTCCCCGATGGCGTCTACCTCTACCTCTTTCCCCTGCAGGTATTTATCGATGAGTATTGTCCGCGTGGCGTCCACTTCTATCGCCAGTCGCATGTAGCGGGCAAGCTCGCCGGCGTTCTGCACTATCTCCATCGCCCGGCCCCCCAGCACGTAGCTGGGGCGTATCAGCACCGGGTAGCCGATGAGCTGCGCGATGTTCAGCGCCTCTTCCACTGTGGTGACTCCGGCCCCCGGCGGCTGGGGAATCCCCAGTTCTCCCAGGAAGTTTTCGAACCGCCGCCGGTCTTCGGCCAGGTCTATCGAGTTAGCGCTCGAGCCGTAAAGGGGCATCCCGCTGCGCGTCAGCGGTTCCGCCAGGTTGACCGCGGTCTGCCCGCCGAACTGGACGATGGACGCCGGCGGCGTGACATAGCCCGGGTTCCCTTCCGGGCTGCCGCCGCTTTCGTTTTCCAGGATATCGCGCAGGCTTTCTTCGTCTAGGGCTTCGAAGTAAAGGCGGTCGCTGGTGTCAAAGTCGGTGGAGACCGTCTCCGGGTTGGAGTTGACCATGATGCTCCCGTAGCCGGCTTCCTGCAGGGCCCGCGCCGAGTGCACGCTGCAGTAGTCGAACTCGATTCCCTGGCCGATGCGTATCGGCCCGCTGCCGATGACCACCGCCTTGTTCCCTTTTATCGGGGCCGCCTCGTTTTCCGCCTCGTAGCTGCTGTAAAAGTAGGGTGTGCTGGCGTCGAACTCGGCGGCGCAGGTATCCACCATCTTGTAGACGGGGCGGATGTGCCACGTATAGCGGAGCTGTCTCACCTGCTCGGGAAGGCGGTCCGCCAGGGTGCCTATCTGCTCGTCGGAGAAGCCGAGCCGCTTTGCCCTCCACAGCAGTTCCGGAGTCAGCGCGCGCGAGAGCAACTCCTTTTCCATATCGATGATGTTTTCCAGTTTGTCCATGAACCAGCGGTCGATGCTGGTGCGCCGGCAGAGCTCCGCGCCGCTGACGCCCCGGCGCAGTGCCGCCATTAACGCCCACAGCCGGATATCGTTCGGCTCCAGCGGGTAGTCATTGATATCTGCCCCCCGCTCCCACTCCGGGTCTTCCCAGAGCAGAGACCGCTTGCCGAACTCCAGCGAGCGTATCGCTTTTTGCAGAGCGGCCTCGAAGCAGCGGTCGATGGCCATCACCTCGCCGGTAGCTTTCATCTGGGTGCCCAGCACCCGGTCGCCGGAAGCGAATTTGTCGAAAGGCCAGCGCGGTATCTTGACCACTACGTAGTCCAGCGCCGGTTCGAAAGCTGCCCCTGTTTTTCCGGTGACGGCATTCGGGATTTCATCCAGGCGCCTGCCGGTGGCAATCTTGGCGGCCACGCGGGCAATAGGGTAGCCGGTGGCCTTGCTCGCCAGCGCCGAACTGCGGCTCACCCGCGGGTTGACCTCGATGACGTGGTATTCCTCGCTTGCCGGGTCGAGGGCGAACTGCACGTTGCAGCCGCCTTCCACCCCCAGGGCGCGGATGATTTCCAGGCTGGCGGTGCGCAGCATCTGGTATTCCCGGTTGGTCAGGGTCTGGCTGGGGGCCACCACGATGCTGTCCCCGGTGTGCACCCCCATGGGGTCGAAGTTCTCCATGTTGCAGACGGTGATACAGTTGTCGGCGCCGTCCCGCATCACCTCGTACTCAATCTCCTTCCAGCCGGCAACCGATTCCTCCAGCAAGACCTGATGAATGGGACTGGCGGCCAGTCCCCGGGCAACCACCGTCTCAAACTCCTCCCGGTTATTGGCCATACCGCCGCCGGTGCCGCCCAGGGTGTAGGCGGGGCGTATCACCACCGGCAGGCCGATTTCTTCGGCGGCAGCCCTCGCCTGCTCCAGCGTATTGACGGTGAGGCTGCGCGGCACCGGCTCGCCGATTCTCACCAGCAGCTGCTTGAACAACTCGCGGTCTTCCGCCTGCCGTATCGTCGGGATGGGCGTCCCCAGGCTGGTTACGCCATACCTGTCCAGTATGCCAGCGTCGTCCAGCGCCACCGCCAGGTTAAGGCCGGTCTGCCCGCCCAGCGTCGGCAGCAGTCCGTCGGGCCGCTCCCGCTCAATGATGCGGGTGAGGATATCCACGGTGAGCGGCTCAATATAGACGGTATCGGCAACGCCCTCGTCGGTCATGATGGTGGCCGGATTGGAATTGACCAGCACCGAGGTCACGCCTTCCTCA
>CAZTMR010000063.1:0-7800 GCA_964615345.1 uncultured Dehalococcoidaceae bacterium
GTTGCCGTAAACATTATACCTGTTCATTTTCATTTGTCAACATCAGGTACGCCGGGAAAGGTTTTTTCCGCTACGGAAAGGCGGTAAAACAACGTCTGATTTTGCCATCCGGGAGGAAAAAGGTCAGAAACAGTTAAGAGCCGCCTGATTGAAGCCGTCCGGTCAAAGGGATATACTGGAAACAGAGGAAACTGACGGAGTTAACCGTGCCCGAGTTCAAAATAGCTTCTGATTTCAAGATGACCGGAGACCAGCCCCAGGCGATGGCCCGACTGGTGGACGGGCTGAACAATGGTTTCCGGCACCAGACACTGCTCGGGGTTACCGGCAGCGGCAAGACCTTCACTATGGCCAACGTCATCGAGCAGGTGCAGCGGCCCACCCTGGTCATCTGCCATAACAAGACCCTGGCCGCGCAGCTTTCCAGCGAGTTCAAGGACTTCTTCCCGGACAATGCCGTGGAGTATTTTGTCAGCTACTATGATTACTACCAGCCGGAAGCCTACATCCCGCGTACCGATACCTACATCGAAAAGGATATCGATATTAACGACGAGATAGACAAGCTGCGGCACGCCGCCACCCGCGCTCTCTTCGAAAGACGGGACGTGCTCATCGTCGCTTCCGTGTCCTGCATTTACGGCCTGGGAGAGCCGGAGGAGTACCGCAGCTTCGTACTGAGTCTGAAGAAAGGCGGCAGTCACGACCGCACCGGGCTGCTCCGCCAGCTGGTGGATATGCAGTACGAACGTAACGATATGGACTTTACGCGGGGGAAGTTCCGGGTGCGGGGAGATACCCTGGAGATACAGCCTTCCTACGAAGACCTGGCGCTCCGCGTGGAGTTCTTCGGCGACGAGGTGGAGCGCATTGTCCGGATTGACCCGTTGACCGGGGAGATGCTCGGTGAAATGGAAGCGGTGGACATTTACCCCGCGCGGCACTTCGTCACCTCCCACGATAAGCTAATGCGGGCCACAGAGAGCATAAAGCAGGAGCTCAAGGAGAGGCTGGCAGAGCTGCGGCGGCAGGGTAAGGCCCTGGAAGCGGCCCGGCTCGAGGCGCGCACCAACTACGACCTGGAGATGCTGCGGGAGGCGGGTTACTGCAACGCGGTGGAAAACTACTCCCGCCACCTTTCCGGGAGGGCGCCGGGCAGCCCGCCCTGGGTGCTGCTGGACTACTTCCCGGAGGACTTCCTGCTCTTCATTGATGAATCACATATGACGCTGCCCCAGATACGGGGGATGTACCACGGTGACCGCTCCCGCAAGGAGACGCTGGTGGAATACGGTTTCCGCCTGCCCTCAGCGATAGATAACCGGCCGCTCAACTTCACCGAGTTCAACCAGCGCCTGAACCAGGTTATCTACACGTCCGCCACGCCCGCCGAGTACGAGCAGGCCAAGAGCCAGCAGATTGTGGAGCAGCTGGTGCGGCCGACGGGGCTACTAGAGCCGACGGTAGAGGTCAAGCCGACGAGGGGGCAAATCGACGACCTGCTCGACCAGGTACAGCAGCGGGTGGAAAAGGGCGAGCGCTGCCTGGTGACGACGCTGACCAAGAGGATGGCGGAGGAGCTGGCGGAATACCTGCTGGAGATGGGAATAAAGACTCATTACCTGCACTCGGAAATCGATACGCTGGAGAGAATCGAGATACTGCGTGACCTGCGCCTGGGCGTTTACGACGTGGTGGTGGGCATCAACCTGCTGCGGGAGGGACTGGACCTGCCGGAGGTAAGCCTGGTAGCGATACTGGACGCGGATAAGGAAGGCTACCTGCGCACGGAGGGGTCCCTGATTCAGACGATGGGGCGCGCCGCCCGTCACGTGGACGGGCACGTCATCATGTACGCGGACAGCACCACCCGCTCCATGGCAGCGGCGATACACGAGACGCAGCGCCGCCGCCGGATACAGGAAGCCTACAACAGAGAGCACGGCATTACCCCGCAGGGCATCAACAAGGCCATCCGGGATATTACGGAGCGGGTGAAGGCGGTGGCCGAAACGCGCACCCCCTATTATGCCACCACTCCGGCGACGAGGGAGGACGTGGCGCGCCTGGTGAAAGATCTTCAGGCACAGATGAAGACCGCCTCCCGGAACCTGGAGTTCGAGAAGGCGGCCCTGCTGCGCGACCGCATCATCGAGCTGCGGCGGGAGTTCGACGAGGTGGTAGTGAAAAAATGAGCGAGGACGAGGTCAGGACCCGGCAGGAGCGGCGCGAGAAGAAGCGGCGGAAGCAACGAGAGCGGGTAGAGAAGCACGGCAAGAACCTGGCGCGGGTCTACATGGACGCTATATTGAAGCGGCTGAAATGCCGTCAGGGCGGTAAAGAGGAGGAATAGCCGAGCGCCTTAAAGGAGGTGGCAGTGCTGAAGTCTGACAGCTTCCGGGGGCGTCTTTTCTACAGCCAGAGACCTTTCCGGCCGGGGATATCCGGGGATGGGGTACCTCTTCGGCTGCGCGGGGTCCGGCTGTCTGGTGACCGGAATCATCGGGGACGCGCTGGACGTGGTCCCCGGGCTGGAGCCGGTTTCCTGGTTCTTGCCGGGAATCGGCTACCCGGTGCCGGGGCTGTGGTTATGGCTGGAGTGGAGCCACATCAGGCAGGAAAAATAAGCCAACTCCAGAAGCGGCGGTCAACACTTATCTACCCTTCCCTTTCTCCGCCTTGCTCTGCCTCTGTTTCCGTTTCCGGGCTGTCCATCTCTTCCTCCAGCTGCTCCATGAGGCGGGCGGCGCGGGGATAGCCGATGTGCAGCCGGCGCTGCAGGAAAGAGGTGGAGATATGCTCGTGCTGCTCCGCCAGCTCCCGGGCGGAGTCCAGCAGCGGGTCTGCCGCGCGGCCTTCTTTACCGGACGGCGCCGCCTTGATAATCTCATCAACCCTGAGACTGGAGACGTCTTCCCGCCGCTGGCTGTTCCAGAAATAGACCAGCCGCTCCACTTCAGAATCGGAGACGAAGCAGCCTTGGAGCCGCTTCGGCTTGGCGGCCTCGGTGGGCATATAGAGCATATCACCCTTGCCGAGCAGCTTTTCCGCACCGCCCCCGTCCAGGATGGTGCGGGAGTCCACCTGGGAAGTAACGGCAAAGCTGATGCGGGTGGGGAAATTGGCTTTAATCAGGCCGGTAACCACGTCCACCGAGGGGCGCTGGGTGGCGACGATAAGGTGAATGCCGATAGCCCGGGCGAGCTGCGCCAAGCGGCAGAGAGTATGCTCCACCTCGTCAAAGCCGGCCATCATCAGGTCGGCCAGTTCATCAATGATGAGCACGATGTAGGGCATCTTGTCCTGGCCGGTGCGGTTCTTGTTATAACCCTCTATGTTGCGCGCCCCGACGGTGGCCAGCTTCTGGTAGCGCTGGTCCATCTCGGCGGTCAGCCAGCGCAGCGCGCTCAGAGCTTTGCTGGTATCAACGATGACCGGGGTGGCCAGGTGGGGAATGCTGTTGTAGGGAGTAAGTTCCACCCGCTTGGGGTCAATCATGATAAAACGAACGTCAAAAGGCGTGTTGTGGAGGAGCAGGCAGCTGACGATGGCGTTAAGGCAGACCGTTTTACCGCTGCCGGTAGCCCCGGCCACCAGCAGGTGAGGCATCCGGGCGAGGTCACCGGCCACCGATTCCCCGCCGGCCCCTTTGCCCAGGGCCAGAGCCAGCCGCGACCTGGCTTCCAGCTTTTGGAAAGAGCTGGTCTCGATAACGCCGCGCAGGCTGACCGAGGTAGTGCTGGTATTAGGTACCTCAATGCCGACTACCGATTTACCCGGTACCGGCGCCTCGATGCGGATACTCGGGGCCGCCAGGGCCAGGGCCAGGTCATTGGCCAGGGAGGTAATCCGATCCACTTTTACCCGCGTCTTGGAAACTTCTTCCAGCCGCACGGTAACATCGCCGTTCTTATCTTTTTCTTTTTTCTCTCTCAGCTTCCGGTCCCAGCCCGGTTCTACGCCGAACTGGGTGACGGTGGGCCCGGCGTTTATCTGCACCACCTTGGCTTCCACGCCGTAGCTGCCCAGAGCGTCCTCGATAATCTTGGCCCGCTGGATATTGTCCGCCTCACCGAACTCCACTTCCGGAAGCACGTCCAGTATATTCACCGGCGGCAGACGCCAGCCGTCCACGGTGACCAGGTCCGGGGACTGGCCGTATTTTTTCCAGACTTCTTCCGCTACCTGCCGCAGGTCCTGCGGGACAGGGGTGGCGGTCTGTCTGGCCCGAGCCGGTTCCCTGGCCGGGCTCACCAGGGGAGATTTGGGGATTTCTTTTTCCGGGGGCGCGGCCGGTTTTTCCATCTCCGGCATCAAAGCCGGCTTTTCTTCCGCGGGGTGGTGGTGGGAGGGGATATAGACGGGGGCCTGGGATTGCTCTTCCCGGAGCTGTTTTTCCAGATATTTGGGCACCGGCCGTCTGCGGAACTGGGCGGCCACCCAGGAAACAGAACCGACCAGCGCCCGGAGGAAAAAGCGGGGGACGAACAGCAAGAGGCCGGCCAGCACCAGCCCGGCAATAATCAGGTAGTTTACCTGATAAGGAGCGGCGCGCCCGCCGATGATGCCCCAGCCCAGGCTGCCGCCCAGCCCGAAGAGGGCAATTATTCCCCAGGCGGCCAGCACGAGGGCAACGGCGCCCAGCCAGCGGTTCCCCCGGAGGATAAAGGAGAGCAGCTTCCGCCGCCGGACCTGGACGAATACGATGATGACGGCAGCGACCGGGAACAGCAGTCCCCAGCCGAAGAGCTCGTAGATATTCCGCCATTGCCAGAACAGCACGCCGGCTACCGCGGCCAGCAGGATAAGGCGCCACGTCCAGCGGCGCCCCAGCAGCCAGAACAGCGCGGCCCACAGCGAGCGCCGCCGGTCTCTCCTCCCGTACTCCCGGTTATTGTTAGACTTCTTTCTCGCCATCTGTCCGCCACCGCGGTAATAAAGGTTATGGTTATACCTTTACCATAAAAGGAAGAATCATGGGACGGCGCTTGGTCTTCTCGTAATAAAATCTGTCCAGGGCATCCCTGACCCTGTCGTTGATGAGGCTCCATTCCGTATTGCCGGCAGTGGCATGGTCGAGTGTCCTGGCCAGCAGGTCCCGGCTTTCCTCAATCATACCCTTGAATTTACGGGTATCAACGAAGCCCCTGGTGACGATGTCCGGCCGGCCGACGATTTTCCCCGTCTGCCGGTTGATAGCAATAATCGCCACCACGATACCGTCCTTGGAAAGCATTCTCCGGTTGCGCAGCACCACGCCGCCGATATCTCCCACGCTCAAACCGTCCACGTAAACGTGGCCGGCGCTCACTCTTCCGTTTACTTTTGCCGAATGGGGTCCAATCTCAAGGACGTCTCCGTCTTCCATAACGAAGATATTCTGGCCGGGGATACCCACCGAACGGGCCAGTTCAGCGTGCAGACTGAGGTGGCGGTACTCGCCGTGGAAGGGCATAAAGTATCTGGGCTTGACCAGATTCAACAGCAGTTTCAGCTCTTCCTGGCTGCCGTGACCGTGCACGTGCACCTGGGCCAGCTTGCTGTAGACCACCTTGGCGCCCTGTTTGAAAAGGTTATCCACGGTCCGGTTGACCACGGCCTCATTTCCGGGGATGGGAGTTGCGGAAAGGATGATGGTATCACCGCGTTTGATGTGCACCTGGCGATGGTCCCGGTTGGCCATGCGGACCAGCGCCGAGGTGGGCTCTCCCTGGCTGCCGGTGGTGATGAAGACAACGCGGTTATCGGGCAGTTTTTTCGCTTCTTCAACCCGCCCCAGGACGCCATCAGGCGCTCTCAGGTAGCCCAGTTCCCGGGCCATATTCACCGTATCATTCATGCTCTTACCGACGATAAAGACCCGCCGCTGGTGCTTGGCGGCAGCGTCAATAACCTGCTGGATACGGGACAAAAGCGAGGAAAAGGTGGTCACGATCACCCGACCCGGAGCGTCCGCCATATAGTGTTCCAGGGCTTCACCGACCGTCCTTTCGGTTATGGTATAGCCGGGCAGCTCCGCGTAGGTGGAATCAGAAAGAAGCAGCAGGACCCCGTTCACTCCCAGCTGCGCCAGGCGGGAGAGGTCCGTGGGCTTGCCGCTGACGGGGGTATAGTCCAGCTTGAAGTCTCCGCTGTGCACCACGGTGCCGAGTGGAGTATGGATAATCATTCCCACCGCGTCCGGGATACTGTGACAGACCGGGAAAAGTTCGATTTTGAAACTTCCCAGGCTGAACTCTTCTCCGGTGGCTACCTCCCGGAGGTCAGCCTCTTTTAGCAACCGGCGTTCTTTCAGCTTAACCTGAATCAGCCCGCGGGTGAGCCGGGTGGCGAATACCGGCACGTTTATCTGGGGCAGCAGGTAGGGAAGCGCCCCGATGTGGTCCTCGTGGCCGTGGGAAATGATGATCCCCCTTACTTTCTTGCGGTTTTCCAGCAGGTAACTGATGTCCGGTATCACCAGGTCAATTCCCAGCATTTCCTCTTCCGGGAACATGAGACCGGCATCAATGACGATAATGTCGTTCTCGTACTCGATGGCGACCATGTTTTTGCCGATTTCACTCAGCCCGCCGAGAGCGATTACCTTTAACTTGCCTCTGGGGGTATTTTTGGGCATATTTTATTCCTCGAACATATTCAGTTGTTTCGCGGGGGCCTCGGTTTCGGCAATATTTTTCGATTCCGCCAATAGGCCGGGAATCTTGCGCACATCGGCTTCGATTGTCTGCCGGAGGCTCTGCTGGTGGAGGGCGGCCGCCGGGTGGTACATGGCAAAGTACAGCATTCCGTCCCGCTTCTGCGCCGTGCCGTGGATTTTACTTATCGTCTTACCGGGAAAGAAAGTGGCCATCGAATAACGCCCCAGGGTGACAATCATCCGGGGACGGATTATCTCAATCTGGCGTTCCAGCCAGGGACGGCAGTTGGCTATTTCCACGGGCAGCGGGTCACGGTTGGCCGGGGGGCGGGTCTTGATAATATTGGTGATATAGACCTGCTGCCGCGTGAGGCCGATAAGGCCCAGCAACTGTTCCAGGTACTTTCCGGCCGGTCCCACGAAGGGACGCCCTTGTTGGTCTTCGTGCCAGCCCGGCGCCTCACCGATGAACATTATCTCCGCGTCTTCCGGGCCTTCACCGGGGACCGCCCGGGTGCGGGTGCGGGATATGGGACACAGCTGGCAGCGGGCGATTTGCTGGCAAAGGTCACTCAGTGCTGACATACTATCACTCGTAATTCGGGCCGGAACCAGCGGCCTCTCTTTCTGGTTATGATAGCATTGACCATATGTCAAGTCAATTTTGGAACTGAAGGGGAGGGGTTTTACCACTTCTCTTTATTCAAGCAGGGAAACCGCCGGGCTTTATTTTACCGTGGGCAGGCCTTCCGCCGCCCACTGGTTAATTCCGCCCATATCATACACCTCCATGAAACCCAGCTCTTCCATGAGGCCAGCCGCCCGAGTGCTGCGGTTACCGCTGCGGCAGTAAACGAGGTATATCCCGTCTCTGTCCAGTTCAGCGAGCTTTTCTTCAAAATCTTCAGCGTAAAAGTCAAGCAGAACGGAGTTAGCGAGGTGTCCCTCCGCGTACTCTTCCGGTGTCCGGACGTCCAGAATGGTAAAGTCCGGATTACCTTCATTTTCCTGTATCAGAGCGTAGGCCATAGCCGGAGAGGCAGTAGTAACCACCTGTTCCCCGGGTTCTGCGTCCTGATAGCCGGCACAGCCGGCGGCCAGAGCCGCTAACCCATCTTTACCAAAATTTGTACCGAAGCGGTTTATTTTACGTCTCTTCA
>CAZTMR010000064.1:0-7434 GCA_964615345.1 uncultured Dehalococcoidaceae bacterium
CCCCCCGCCGCCGGTGCCATGGTACGAATCATACAGGGCGATTATCTTATATTTGCCGGTGCCCCGCACGCTGTTATACAGCCTCGCGATTCGGATGGACAGCTCCACCGCCCCGGAGCCGCTGGTGGTGAAATTGAAATGGTCCAGCCCCGGCGGCACTATCTTGCTCAGCTTCTGGGCGCATTCCACTGTGGCGTCGTTGGTAAAACCGAAAAACAGCATCCCGAAAGGTAGCCTCTCCAGCTCGTCGCGCACGGCGTCGATGATTTCCTGCTGGCTGTAGCCCAGGTTGACGCAGATAAGCTGGGAGCCACTGTCTATATATTCTTTACCCTCCGTGTCCTGGAGGTATATCCCGTACCCTTTCTCCAGTACGATGCCGTTATTCCCTCCTATCGGCCACCGGCTGCCCAGAATATGCTCGCGGTCGTATTTCAGTAGCTTGCTGGTGCGTCTGCTGGTCATCATTCCTCCTTTATCCGGCTTCTCGTGCGGCATTCCGCGTTCTGTTTCGCACCTTTCTCTTGTTGCGCAAAAGGGTTTGGCAATGGATACTTTAAGCCGTTTCCCCCCCTTTGTCAATGCCGCCTCCCGGCTTTGCTTGTCCGCCCGGGACCCTCCCGGCGTGTAAATTGTCCCTCCTCCTGTTGTATAATGGTGGCGTAATTCGGCGGTTTCGGCTGCCGCCGCCGGGCACTTGACCGCAAGGAGGACTATCTTATGGACTGGGGAATGGCAAACCGCATGGCGCAGCTGATTAAACCGGACGGGCGCGCCCTCTTTTTACCCATCGACCACGGTTACTTTCAGGGGCCTACCCGCCGGCTGGAAGAACCCCGCCGGACGGTTGCTCCCCTTCTCCCCTTTGCTGATGCGCTTTTCGTTACCCGGGGGGTGCTGCGTGCCTGCCTGGAACCCGTCGGCGCTCTGCCGGTCATCCTCCGTGTTTCCGGAGGTACCAGTATGGCCGGGAGAGACCTCGCCAATGAGGGGCTGACCACGTCTATGGAAGAAGCGGTACGGCTCAACGCCGCCGCCGTGGGCATCTCCGTGTTCGTCGGCAGCCATTACGAAAAAGAGACCCTGCTCAACCTGGGAAAGCTCGTCGATGAAGGCGAGCGGTACGGCATACCGGTGATGGCGGTCACCGCCGTCGGCAAAGAGCTGGAAAAGCGGGACGCCCGCTATCTCGCCCTCGCCTGCCGCATCGCCGCCGAACTGGGCGCCCGTGTCGTCAAGACCTACTGGTGTCCTGATTTTGAGAAGGTGACCGGCGGCTGCCCGGTGCCGGTGATTATGGCCGGCGGCCCCCGGGTCGATACCGCCCTCGAGGTGTTCGAGTTCGTCGATGATGGTATGCGGAAGGGCGCCATCGGTATCAACCTGGGACGCAATATCTGGCAGAATGATTACCCCGTCCCCATGATTAAAGCGCTGCGCGCCATCGTCCACGAAAACGCCACCGCCGCCGAGGCGGACGAGCTGTTCACCCGGGAGAAGGAAAAGGAGGCCGCGGGCGCTTGACCCCGGCGGGTAACACTATGCGCGTCGCCGTCTGGTATCATAACCGGGACGTGCGTCTCGAAGAGCGGCCGGTGCCCCGCATCGGCCCCGGCGAAATGCTACTCCGTGTCGAGGCCAGCGGCATCTGCGGCAGCGACGTTATGGAGTGGTACCGCATTGACCGCGCTCCTCTTGTTCTGGGCCACGAGATTGGCGGGCGGGTGGTGCGGGTCGGTGACGGCGTCGAGAGCTTTCGGGTAGGCGACCGCGTCTCCGCCCTCCATCACGTCCCCTGCAATACCTGCTATTACTGTCTCCGCGGCCGCCATACTCTCTGCCGGACTTTGCGTCGCACCAGCTTTGACCCCGGTGGTTTCGCCGAATATATCCGGCTGCCCGCCATTAACGTTGACCGCGGCGTCTTTCCCCTGCCTGATGAAATGTCCTTTGAGGAAGCCACCTTTCTCGAGCCGCTGGCCTGTGTCCTGCGCGGCCAGAGAATTGCCGGAGTCCAGCCCGGAGACAGCGTTCTCGTCATTGGCAGCGGCATCGCTGGGTTGCTCCATATCCTGCTTGCCCGCGCCCTGGGAGCGCGCCGGGTTATGGCCACTGATATCAGCCGGTTCCGGCTCGATGCGGCGCGGAAACTCGGCGCGGATGCCTCCGTTCATGCGGAAGAGGAAGACCTGCCCGGCTTCGTTCGCCGGGCCAATCAAGGGCGTCTGGCGGATAAGGTCATCCTCTGCACCGGCGCCGCCCCCGCGGCCCTCCAGGCCCTCTCTGCGGTGGAAACCGGCGGTACCGTTTTGCTCTTCGCCCCCACCGCCCCCGGCGTGAATCTTCCTCTCTCCCTGCACGATATTTTCTGGCGCACTGACGTGACCGTTACCTCTTCTTACGCCAACAGCCCTGCCGATTTTCAGACCGCGCTTGACCTGGTTCACTCCGGAAGCGTCCCGGTGCGGTCGCTGATTACCCATCGCCTCGGCTTATCTGACATCGCTGAAGGTTTCCGGCTCGTCGCCGAAGCCCGGGACTCCATCAAGGTCATCATCGAGCCGCAGCGCTAGACACGGTACCTGTCACCCCCGCTTTGTCCCGGGAACATTTCTCCCCATTATGTGACTTCGGTCATATAATCCGGTCCACGGTCGTCTTAAACTTAAAACATCCAGCCGTTACTTGCCTGCAAGGGGGATTTGATGTTCCAGTTGAGTTTACCCGGGCGCAAAACGAAAAAAGCCCGTGCGGTCTGGAAAAACACCGTGCTGGCGGAGAGTGATGAATACCTGCTTTCGGAAGGAAACGTTAATTTCCCCCCGCAAACGGTGCGCTGGGAATATCTCAGGCCGGCCAGCCGGCATCACAATTGTCCCTGGAAAGGTGAAATATACTACTTCGATATCGTCGTCGATGGCATGGTAAACAAGAACGCCGCCTGGACCTGCCCGCACCCCTTACCCCCCGCCCGGCAGTTCAAAGACTGCGTTGCTTTCAGCGCTTCGCTGCTCGGAGGAACGGTAGAGATAGACCGGTAGGCGGCACCGCCCGGCCTTTCTCACCCCGCCGCTGCCTCCTCCCGTGCCTGAGGAAAGCCGTAAAATCAGAGCTCAAGAGAATAATCGGTCCCGCCGTCACTGCCATTATCGTGCTCGCGGTGGTGGTTTCTACCACCCGTCCGGACCGGCTCATCGGCATGCTCGTTCTCGGATTGATATTGCTCTCAGCCTGGGGAGCCGTTGAGTTCCTGCGTTACCGTAAGTCCGGGAAACCCTGACCGCCCTTTTTCTCTGTTTTCTTGCGTCACCTTGCCTTATGATTTGCTGCGCTGGTTTTTGTTGACACCTGCCTCGCCGGAGCTTAAAATCTGCTGAGACGTATGTCGGACTATAAAACGGGTAAAGGAGAAAGGGGCAAAAGATGACCAGCAAGAACAGTCAGGAGATTGAACAGAACGCCGTGACCATGGCCGCCGCCCTGATGGCGGCCGGTTCCCGCACTGCGCCGAAAACCAGGGGGCTGGATAGCACCACCACCCTGTTCCTGGAAGGCGACGACCTGGAAAAGCTCGCCGCGGCCATGGAGCAAAAAGCCGATACCAAGCCGGACTACCTCGCCACGTACCGGCGGGACGCCAATAACGTCAGAAAGTCCGCCTGTGTCCTGCTCATCGGCGTTACCGGGGAGCCCAAGAGAATTGAACAGCCGCTGGACTGCGGCGCCTGCGGTTACCCCCGGTGCTCCCGGCTGGTAAAAGCGAGAGAGAAAATCCCCGCCCGTGACTTTGGCGGTCCGGTCTGTATGTTCCAGTCCATTGACCTGGGTATCGCTCTGGGCGCAGCGGTCAAGCTGGCCGCTGACCTTTGCATCGATAACCGCATCATGTACACCATCGGGGCGGCCGCCAGAGACCTGGGCCTCCTGGACTCGGACGTGATTATGGGCATCCCGCTGTCCGTGAGTGGCAAGAGTCCTTACTTTGACCGTGGTTAAATAGCCGGACGGGAAAATAGGCGGAAGAAACGGAAAGGAAAGGCCGGCTGCTTCCCGCCGCCTCACCGGCGCTATCGTCTCTCGCCAGCAGCGCTGACGCCGCGTCCGGCCTCCTTTCCGTGGTGGTGTTGCCTCTCAGCCTATGCTAACCGTGTCGGATTGGTTTATAATGGGGATTATGAGCAACCCGGTTAAACGGCTGGCTGTGCTCGGCTCCACCGGCTCCATCGGCCGGCAGACCCTGGACATCGTCCGGACTCTGCCGGAACGTTTTCGCGTTGTCGGTCTGGCGGCGGGCAAGAACCTGGACCTCCTCGCCGGGCAGGTCGCCGAGTTCCGGCCGGACTTTGTATCTTATTCACCGGTAAACCCCGGGAACGGAGACGCCGAAGAAAGACTGTCGGCCCTTGGCGGAGAGTTTCTTCTCCTGGAATCCCTGGGGGCTCATCCCTCGGTGGACACTGTGGTTATGGCTACCTCCGGCCGGGCCGGCCTGGCACCCACCCTGGCCGCGGTTCGAGCGGGCAAGAATATCGCTCTGGCCAACAAGGAAGCGCTGGTCATGGCCGGAGAGATTGTCACCGCGGAAGCCCGAAAGAACGGTGCCCGTCTTCTACCCGTGGACAGTGAGCACAGCGCCGTCTGGCAGTGCCTCGCTGGAGAAACACAGCCCCCGCACGGCATCATCCTCACCGCTTCCGGCGGGCCTTTCCGCGGCTTCACCCCCGGGCAGCTGGAAAAAGTTACCCTGAAACAGGCGCTCATCCACCCTTCCTGGCGGATGGGACCGAAGGTGACCATCGATTCGGCTACCCTGATGAACAAGGGGCTCGAAGTCATCGAGGCCCGCTGGCTGTTCGATGTCTCCTTTGACCGCATCCGGGTGCTGGTTCATCCCCAGAGCATCGTTCATTCCATGGTGGAGTTCGCGGACGGTTCGGTGAAAGCCCAGTTGAGCCGACCCGATATGCGTTTGCCCATTCAGTATGCGCTCTCTTATCCGGAGAGGCTTTCCAATCCGCAGCTTCTCCCTCTCGATTGGGACGCGTTTGGCGACCTTATCTTCTCCCGGCCTGACCGGGCCTCTTTCCCCTGTCTGGGCCTGGCTGTCGCGGCGGGTAGGGAAGGCGGTACCTGCCCGGCGGTGCTCTGCGCCGCGGACGAGATTGCCGTCCAGCTCTTCCTCTCGGAGCGTATCCGTTTCGCAGACATTCCCTCGTTGATCGAACGGGTGCTGACGCGGCACCGGAACACCGCTCAACCCTCTCTGGAGGAAATCCTCGCTGCGGACGCCTGGGCGCGCCGGGAAGCGCTCGAAATGGCTGACGGAGTCAGGCCTTGATTACCCTGCTGGCTTTCTTCGGTGTGCTGGTGGTGCTTGTCCTGGCCCACGAGCTGGGGCATTACGTTACCGCCCGCCTTTTCGGAGTCAGGATAGATGAGGCCGGGCTCGGCTTTCCACCCCGCCTGTTTTCCCTGAAACGCGGTGGAACTCGCTATTCCATCAATGCCCTACCTCTCGGCGGCTTTGTCAAAATGGCCGGCGAGGAAGACCCCAAAGCGCCCGGCAGCCTCGCCGGTAAAAGTGTTGCTTCTCGCCTGCTGGTGATGGGTTCCGGCTCCCTGATGAATTTTCTCCTCCCCGTTCTCCTGTTTTCCATCGCCCTGATGGTGCCCCGCGATGTTGTCAACGCTCAGGTGACGGTCGATGAGGTAGCTCCTTCCTCTCCCGCCGCTGCCGCCGGCATTGAGTCGGGAGACCAGCTTCTGGCGGTAGATGGAGAATCGGTCGCCAGTATCGGTGACCTGCAGCGGGAGATTCAGTTACGCCTGGGGCGCCCGGTTACCCTGCTCATCCGCAATACTGATTCGTCAGTGGAAGAAGTCCGGGTGGTGCCCCGGTGGCGCCCTCCGCCGGGAGAAGGCGCCATCGGCGTTGCCGTGATGAACTCATCGCCCGCTATCGTCCGGGAGTCCCTGCCGTTCTGGCGGGCCATCCCCCAGGGCATCGAAAGCTCTATTGAGGCCTTCATCCTGTTCAAGAACGCCATCATCAGTATGATTATCGGCGCCGCCCCGGCGGTTATCGGCGGGCCGGTGGCCATCGCCCAGATTACCGGCGAGGTGGCCCAGGCCGGGCTGGGGCCTTTGATCGAGTTCGCTGCCTTTCTCAGTATTAACCTGGGCATCATCAATATCCTCCCCCTGCCCGCCCTGGACGGGGGAAGGATGGCCTTTGTCCTGCTGGAATGGGTGCGCCGCGGTCGGCGCATATCGCCCCGCACGGAAAGTATGATTCATATGGTCGGCTTTGCTCTGCTCATCGGCTTCATCCTGGCCATTACCTACCAGGACATTATCCGCATCATCAGCGGAGACAGCCTGATACCGTAGCGCTGGCGTAGTGTGAGAAAATAGTGACCGAAGAAAAAATTAACCCCCGGCGTATCAGCAAGCCCGTGCGCATCGGAGATGTCACCATCGGCGGCGGCGCTCCCGTCGTCGTGCAGTCGATGGCCTGCACCGATACGCGTGACATCCGGAAGAGTATCGACCAGATAAAAGAGCTTCAGGAAGTGGGCTGCGAGCTGGTGCGCGTCGCCGTGCCGGATGCGGAGGCGGCGCGGGCCATCGGCGCCATCAAAAAAGGCATCGCCATTCCCCTGGTCGCTGATATTCACTTTGACTACCGCCTCGCCCTGCTCGCTCTGGAGTCCGGCGCTGATGGCCTCCGCCTCAATCCCGGAAACATCGGCGCGCCGGAGAAAGTGCGCGCCGTGGCTCTGGCCGCCGGAGAGAGAGACGTCCCCATCCGCATCGGCCTCAACGCCGGCAGCCTGCCCGAAGCCGCCACCCCTGGCCTCGGTGTCGCCGAACGTATGGTTGCCGCCGCTCTGGAGCAGGTGCGTCTTCTGGAGAGCCTCGATTTCGACCTCATCAAGTTGTCCCTGAAAGCCTTTGACGTTCCCACCACCATCGAGGCCTACCGCCGCATCGCGGACCTGGTCCCTTATCCCCTGCACCTGGGCATCACCGAGGCGGGCACCCCCCGCCGCGGCATTATCCGCAGTGCCGTCGGCATCGGCGCGCTGCTCTATCTGGGCATCGGCGATACTCTCCGTGTTTCCCTGACCGCCCATCCCCGCGAGGAGGTCATCGCCGGCTATGAGATTTTGAAGTGCCTGGGCCTGCGCCAGCGCGGCCCCGTCCTGGTCAGTTGCCCTTCCTGTGGCCGGGCGGAAGTGGACATCATCAAACTGGCCGGGGAGGTGGAAAAGCGATTGGAGAAGATTGACCGCCCTGTCAAGGTGGCGGTGATGGGCTGCGTGGTCAACGGCCCCGGCGAGGCCAGAGACGCCGATATCGGCATCGCCTGCGGCAAGGGCAGAGGTATCCTCTTCAAGAAGGGGGAGAAAATAGGGATAGTAGAAGAAAAGG
>CAZTMR010000065.1:0-7393 GCA_964615345.1 uncultured Dehalococcoidaceae bacterium
TGGCAAGACCCCGGCGAAATACTCGTCCAGCCCTATCTCGCCGGCGACCCACCGGGCGACCAGTTCATTGTCCCCGGTTATCATCATACAGCGGATGCCCATCGCCTTGAGCTGCGCGATGGCCTCCCTGGACTCTTCCCGGATAATATCGGCGAGGGCAATGGCGCCGACGGGCTCATCCTCCACCATCACGTAAATCACTGTCTTGCCCTGGGAAGAGAGTTTTTCTACGCGGCCGTCCTTCATCTCGATGTCGTTCTCCCGCAGGTAGCCGGGGCTGACCGTTTTAATTTCTTTCCCGTTTACTTTGCCCCGGGCGCCCTTGCCGGGAATCGATTTGAACCCGTCCACCGGGAACGTATCTCCGGCGGAGGACACGATGCCTTTGGCGATGGGGTGCTCGGAGTGGGCTTCTACCGAAGCGGCGTATTTCAGCACCTCTTTTTCGTCCATCCTGCCGTTCAGGGTGATGACATCAGTAACGCCGAACTCTCCCCGGGTGAGGGTGCCCGTCTTATCGAACAGCACGGCCTGCACGTTCCGGGCCTGTTCAAAGCCGTCCCGGTTTTTTATCAGGAGCCCGGCGCGGGCGGAGACGGAGGTGGAAACGGATACCACCAGCGGTATGGCCAGCCCCAGGGCGTGCGGGCAGGTAATGACCATGACGGTGACCATCCGGGAAAGCGCGAAGACGAACTCCCGCTGGACTATACCCAGCCATACCGCCAGGGTCACCAGCCCCGCGCTGATAGCGATGACGGTCAGCCAGAGTGCGGCGCGGTCGGCCAGGTTCTGCGTTCTCGACTTGCTTTCCTGGGCCTGGCGTACCAGCTCCGTCATCTGGGCCAGGTAGGAGTCCTCGCCCGTCTTTTCTACTTCCACGGTTAAGGACCCTTCGCCATTGACCGAGCCGCCGATGACCCTTGTTCCAACCTGCCTGGGCACCGGTGTGGACTCGCCGGTAAGCATGGCTTCGTTCACCGAGGTCTCTCCTTCGACCACTTTACCATCGGCAGGTATCTTTTCTCCCGGCTTCACCAGCACCTTGTCGCCCATCTTCAGCTCATCCAGAGGCACGTCTTTCACGGAGCCGTCCGGCATTTGCTTGTGGGCTTCCGAGGGCATAAGCCGGGCCAGCTCCTCCAGAGCGGAAGAGGCGGCCATAATGGACCTCATCTCCAGCCAGTGTCCCAGGAGCATAACATCAATCAGGGTGGCCAGCTCCCAGAAGAAAACGCTGCCGCTGAGGCCGAAGACCACGGCGCCGCTATAGACATAGGCTACGGTTATCGCCAGCGCGATGAGGGTCATCATGCCGGGTGACTTCGAACTCAGCTCTTCGTAAATCCCCTTGAGGAAGGGATAGCCGCCGTAGAAGAAAACCGCGGAGGAGAGCGCGAAGAGAACGTATTCCTGCCCGGGAAAAGTGAAGGCTCCTTCAATTCCGAGGAACCTCTGGACCAGCGGGGAAAGGAGGAGGATGGGGATGCTGATGACCAGAGATATCCAGAACCGTCTCCGGAAGTCCGCCACCATCATGGCGTGATGGCTCTGGTGCGAATGCCGGTTATTCATCCGGTGGCCGGCAGAGCGTTCCTTTGAGCCTGAACCGTGCTCCATCTGGTGCTCCTTCAGTTTCCGCCGGGTGGAAAAGGTACCAGGCCCTTTACCACCGCAGCCGGCGGGCGCATACCGTATTCCGGCGCGGAGTCAGCCGGTGCAGATTCCCTGAGGGCACCGGTCTCCTTATATTATAACGAATCCGGCACGCATAATCACTACCCGTCAGGTTATATTTCTGTCCGGCGGGGTATTGACAAAAGGCAATACCGGGGTTAAAATAAGACTAATTTAGTCCTGTTGCGTTCAGAAAGACGTCAAATCCGGATGAAATATGCGGCTTAGCCAGAAAGCGGACTACGCGATGAGGATGATGGTGGACCTGGCCGGTGCGCACGGCAGTCAGCGGATGACCATCGGCGATATTGCCCGGCGCCAGGATGTCCCCGAGCCGTTTATGGCCAAAATCGCCATGAAGGCGGCCGCCGCCGGCCTGGTGGACACCCGGCGGGGTACCGGAGGCGGAGTAGCCCTGGCGCGGCCGGCGGAACGCATCACCCTGCTCGAAGTAGTCGAGGCTATCGATGGCCCCATAGAGTTCATGCGCTGTACCGTTGAATCCGGCCGCTGCTCCCGCACCGCGCAATGTACCATGCGCCCGGTATGGGAAAAAGCCAAGCGGCAGTTTGAAGAATTGCTCTCCGTTACCAGGCTTTCCGAGGTGACCGAAACCTGAAAAACCTCGTCTCCGTGTAATCCGTTCTGGGTGGTGGAAATTGGAGCAGGAAAAAACCAAGAAGGTTGGCGGGAAATCCCGGGCAGGGCTGGTGGTGGCGCTGGCGCTGGGCGTGGTGATTTTCACGTTACTGTTCCGGGCGGTGGCGCCGGGACGCGAGGTAGCCGCCGTCACCCTCCCGCAGGCCCGGCCGCCGGCCGGGCTTCTGGCGTCTATCGAAGAAGGACAGGCTATTTTCGAACAGAGCTGTACCGCCTGCCACAGCATCGGGGGTGGCGGTTCGGTGGGGCCGGACCTGGAGGGCGTTACCGGCATCAGGGAGAGAGACTGGCTGATTCGCTTTATCGTTGCTCCGGGAGAGCTTATCGCGGAAGACCCGCTGGCCCAGAAGCTTGTCGCGGAATATGACGGTATCGAGATGCCCGATATGGGGCTGACCGGGGCCGAGGCCGAAGCGGTGCTGGCTTACATCGAAGCCGGGTCCGCAGAGAACGAGCCGTCCCCGGAGCCGGTGGCTGAGGAGCCCACTCCCGAACCGGAAGAGGAAGAGCCGGCGGATACGCCCGCGGAGCCGGTACCCGGGGAGGAAAAAGAGACGCCGGTTCCGGCTTCCCCGGAACCCCCGCCGACGGGCAAACCCGCCCCGTCTCCACGCGGAGACAGCGGCACCGGCCGGGCGATTTTTACCGGCGCGGCGGCCCTGGAGAACGGCGGCGCGGCCTGCATCAGCTGTCACGACGTGAGCAGCCTCGGGGCGCCGGGTGGGGGAAATCTGGCCGCGGACCTCAGCAGCAGCTATGACAGCTACGGGGAGCCGGGGCTCGCTTCCCTGCTGGAAAACGCCTCTTTCCCCATAATGAAGGAAATATACGGGCCAAAACCCCTGACGCAGGCAGAAATAGTCCACCTGACCGCCTTTCTGCAGGAGGCGGGAGACGGAGAGCCGGCGCCGCCCCGGAACGCGGGTGTTTTTATCAGCATCGGCGTGGCTGCCTTCCTGGGCATTCTGGTTGTCTTCCAGATTTACTGGAGAAAGCGGCTTGCCGGCGTGCGGCGGCGCCTGGTGAGAGGAGGCTGGAGATGAGCTGGATCCAGGACATCGTTAATCCCGGGCAGCGGCGCTGGGAGGATTTCTACCGCAACCGCTGGGAATACGATAAGGCCATCCGCAGTACCCACGGGGTAAATTGCACCGGCGGCTGCTCCTGGATGGTCTACGTCAAGAACGGCATAATCACCTGGGAGATGCAGGCGCTGGACTATCCGGATTTCGAGCCGACCCTGCCCCCGTATGAGCCGCGGGGCTGTCAGCGCGGCATATCCTTTTCCTGGTATATCTACAGCCCGCTCCGGGTGAAGTACCCGTACATCCGCGGGGTGCTGGCGGACCTGTGGCGGGCCGCCCGGCAGAAACACGCCGACCCGGTGCAGGCCTGGGCGTCCTTGATGGAGAAAGAAGAAGACCGCCGCTCTTACCAGCGGGTGCGCGGCAAGGGGGGCTTGCGGCGCACTTCGTGGGAAGAGGTTACGGAGCTTATCGCCGCTGCCATGCTCTACACGGCCGAAAAATACGGCCCGGACCGCGTGGCCGGTTTTTCCCCCATTCCGGCCATGTCATATCTGAGCTATGCCGGCGGTTCACGCTTGCTCCAGCTCTTCGGGGGGGTCAATCTCAGTTTCTACGACTGGTACAGCGACCTGCCGCCGGCTTCACCGGAGATATGGGGGGAGCAGACGGACGTTCAGGAAAGCGCTGACTGGTATCACGCCCGGTACATCGTTTCCATGGGCTCCAACCTGAACATGACGCGGACGCCGGACGTCCACTTTGTTGCCGAAGGGCGGCAGCAGGGGACCAAGTTCACCGTCCTCTCACCGGATTTCAGCCAGACGGCGAAGTACGCGGACTGGTGGCTCCCGGTCAGTTCCGGTCAGGACGGCGCCTTCTGGATGGCGGCCAATCACGTCATCCTCAAGGAGTTCTATGCCGACCGGCAGGTACCCTATTTCAGCGATTACCTGAAGCGGTATACGGACTCTCCGTTCCTGGTGGCCCTGGAAAAAGACGGAGAGGGCTACCGGGCCGGCCAGTTCCTGCGCGCCGGAGCCGTCTCCCGCTACCGGGATACCGAAAACGGCGACTGGAAGTTTCTGGTCTATGACCGGAAGTCCGGCCAGCCCCGGATGCCGAAAGGGGCCATCGGTCACCGGTGGGCCAAACAGGAAACCGGGCACTGGAATATGGAGATGAAGGACGGCACCAGCGGCGAGGAGCTCGACCCCGCACTTACTCTGGTTGACAGCGCTGACGAGGTGCTCCAGGTGGAGTTTGCCGATTTCGAGGCTCAGGCGCGTTCCCGGCGCGGTGTGCCGGTGAAATACCTGGAGACGGGGAAAGGTAAAGTCCCGGTAACCACCGTCTTCGACCTGATGATGGCGCGGTTCGGCGTCTCCCGGGGACTGCCCGGAGACTATCCCGCAGGCTATGATGATGACAGTAGCTACACGCCGGCCTGGCAGGAGAAATTTACCGGCATTGACCGTCAGACCGTGGCCAGGTTCGCCCGTGAGTTCGCCGGTACCGCGGAGAAGACCGGAGGCCGGTGCACCGTCATCATCGGCGCGGGAATTAACCACTGGTATCATAACAACCTGATGTACCGCGCCGTTATCACCGGGCTGATGCTCACCGGCAGTATCGGGCGCAACGGGGGAGGGCTGGCGCACTACGTGGGCCAGGAAAAGGTGGCGGCGATTGCGCCGTGGTCTTCCATTGCTTTCGCTACGGACTGGACGGCGCCGCCCCGGCTCCAGAACAGCCCTTCCTACTACTACGTGCATACCGACCAGTGGCGCTACGAAGGCAGCTACGCCGATTACCAGCCGCCGTCCGCAAATAGCGCCGTTACCGGCGCCCATACCATGGACGTCCAGGTCCGGGCGGTGCGCCTGGGGTGGCTGCCCTTTTACCCCCAGTTTGACCGTAACCCGGCGGAGCTGGCGGCGGAGGCCGGAAAAGCCGGCGCCGGGACGGACGAAGAAATTATCCAGTGGCTGGTCGGCCAGCTGAAAGAGAAGAAAGTGCGCTTCTCCGTGGAGGACCCGGATGCCCCGGAGAACTGGCCCCGGCTCTGGTTCATCTGGCGGGGCAACGCCCTGCTCTCCAGCGCCAAGGGACACGAGTACTTTCTGAGGCATTTCATGGGAGCGGAGGACAACGTGGTGGCGGACGAGGTGGCCGGGGATACGGTCAGCGAGGTCCGCTGGCGGGACCCGGCCCCCACCGGCAAGCAGGACCTGGTGGTGGACGTCAACTTCCGCATGGACACCTCGGCGCTGTATTCGGACATCATCCTGCCCGCGGCTACCTGGTACGAAAAAGACGACCTCAACTCCACCGACCTGCACACCTATATGCTGCCGCTTTCCCAGGCGGTCCCCCCGTGCTGGGAGTCAAAAAGCGACTGGGAAGCCTTCAAATCCATCGCCGAAAAGGTGAGCGAGCTGGCCCGGAGCCGGGCCATGGAACCGTTCCGGGAGATTGTCTCCACGCCGCTCCAGCACGATTCCATCGACGAGATTGCCCAGCCGGAGATAAAGGACTGGGCCAGGGGAGAATGCGAGCCCGTGCCCGGCAAGACGATGCCGCACCTGAGACTGGTAGAGCGTGACTACGCCAGCCTTTATCAGCGCTTCGTTTCCTACGGGCCGCTGGCCAGGCAGAACGGTATCGGCGCGCACGGCGTGAGATGGAATATCGATGACCTCTATGACCGGCTGCTGCTCTCGGCTCCCCCCCAGGAGTGGAACGGGAAGAAATATCCGTCCCTGGCCGGGGCCAGGGAGGCGGCCGATGTCATTCTTTATCTCGCTCCGGAGACCAACGGGGAGGTGGCCTACCGCGCCTTCAAGGAGTATGAGAAGAAAACGGGCCTGCCGCTGGCCGACCTCGCCGAAAACGGCCGGGGGGCCGCTTCCAGCTTCCTCGATTTGCAGGCGCAGCCGGTGCGCCTGCTCACCAGTCCCTGCTGGTCCGGCATCATCAACGGCGGGCGCACCTATTCGCCTTTCTGCATCAACACCGAGCGCCTGGTCCCCTGGCGGACGCTTACCGGGCGCCAGCAGTTCTACCATGACCACGGTCTTTACCTCGCCTTCGGGGAGAACCTGCCGGTCTACAAGCCGAACCCCGGCCCGCAGTTCTTCGGCGATTTTAACCGGACCCGGCCGGACGGCCGGAGCATCATGCTCAAGTACCTCACGCCTCACGGTAAATGGCACATCCACTCCACCTATTTCGATAACCCCTTGATGCTGACCCTTTCCCGGGGAATAGAACCGTTCTGGATAAGTGAGAAAGACGCCCGGCAGATAGAGGTCAGGGACAATGACTGGGTGGAGATATATAACGACCACGGCGTGGTGGTCACCCGGGCGGTAATAAGCGCCCGGGTGCCGCCGGGGACGTGTCTTTTCTATCACTCGCCGGAGCGGACCATCTCCGTGCCCCGGTCTCCCATACGCCAGCGGAGGCGGGCGGGGGGACATAACAGTCTGACCCGGGTCCGGCTCAAGCCGGTGCTGATGGCCGGCGGCTACGCCCAGTTCACCTATAGCTTCAACTACTGGGGCCCAACCGGGGTCAACCGTGACGCCCATATCCTGGTGCGGAAACTGGAAGGGGCACCGGTCTGGTAAAGGAGGGGAATATGGATGTAAGGGCGCAGGTATCTATGGTCTTCCACCTGGACAAGTGCATCGGCTGTCATACCTGCAGTCTTTCCTGTAACAACCTGTGGACTTCCCGGGAGGGTACGGAATACATGTGGTGGAACAACGTGGAGACCAAACCGGGGACGGGGTACCCCACGCTCTGGGAGGACCAGGAAAAATACCGGGGGGGCTGGGAAGTGAGGGGTAATTCCCTGAAGCCACGTATGGGCCGGCGGCTGGGCATACTGAGCAACATCTTCTTCAACCCCTACCTGCCTTCGATGGACGACTACTACGAGCCCTGGTCCTACCAGTACGAGCACCTGTTCAACGCCCCGCCCGGCCAGGACCCGCCCACGGCCAGGCCGGTGTCCACGGTGACCG
>CAZTMR010000066.1:0-7357 GCA_964615345.1 uncultured Dehalococcoidaceae bacterium
AGGTCCCGCCGGGACTCCGTTTCCGCGAGCCGGCGGTCAATGGCGGCGATTAACTCCGGCAGGCCTTCCCCGGTAAGAGCCGAAACGGCCACGACGGGCGAGCCGGCCAGAGTGGTGGAGGAGACCAGTTCCTCAATCTCCATCCTGACCAGGGCCAGCAGTTCTTCATCAACCAGGTCTTTCTTGGTGATAACCACGATTCCCCGGGAGATGCCGAGCAGGTTAATAATGGCCAGGTGCTCTCTGGTCTGGGGCATTACCCCCTCGCTGGCGGCGACGACAAGCAGGGCGAGGTCAATACCACCCACACCAGCGAGCATGTTTTTGACGAAGCGCTCGTGGCCGGGGACATCGACGATACCCACTTCCCGCCCGGAAGGCAGCCGGAGCCAGGCGAAGCCGAGGTCTATGGTCATACCGCGCTCTTTTTCTTCGCGCAGGCGGTCAGGGTCAATACCGGTGAGGGCCTGAACCAGAATCGATTTGCCGTGGTCAATATGGCCGGCAGTACCGAGCACAAACATTAGCGTCACCTCCGGCAGCCCGGACCGGGCGCCGGCCTATTTCAGGTCAGGAGCGATGTCCCGCAGCGCCTGCAGTACCGTTCCGTCTTCTTCCGGGAGAACGGTACGGGGGTCAAGGAGCAAAGCGTCATCACTGATGCGGCCGATGACCGGGGTTTCCCGCAAGCGCAGGGAGCGGGCCGTCTCCCGGACGGCCGTTCGACCTCTCCGGCTCCGGAGCGCCACCACGCGGGTGGGCAGAGCGCCGCCGGGCAGGCTGCCGCCGCCGACCATAGTCTCGCCGTCAATGACACGGGCCGGGTCGCCGACGGCGTCTGCCCAGCTATCGGCCCGCCGGGAAATCTCCGCCAGCGGCGCGGCAATCATCCGCCACACCGGAATCCTGACCTCAGCCTCTCCTTTCAAGTAGTGCTCCAGCGTGGCCGCCAGGGCGGCCAGCCTGGTCTTATCGATGCGCACCGCCCGCGCCAGGGGATGGCGTTTCAGCTTATCGACCAGCTCTTTCCGGCCGACGATAATCCCGGCCTGGGGTCCTCCCACCAGCTTGTCTCCGGAAAAGAAGGCCAGGCCGACACCGAGAGATATGCTCCGGGTCACCATCGGCTCCGGGGCCAGGCCGAAGCGGGCCGTGTCCAGGAAGCAGCCGCTGCCCAGGTCATCCAGAACGGGGAGGCCGTACCGTTCCGCCAGGGCGGTCATCTCCCCGATGTCCACTCCGGCGGAGAAGCCCACCACCTGAAAATTACTGGAATGGACCCGGAGCAGGGCTGCCGTCCGGGGGCCGATGGCCTGCTCATAATCATGGATATAGGTGCAGTTGGTGGTGCCCACTTCCACCAGCCTGGCCCCGCTCTGGCGCATAACGTCCGGGATACGGAAACCGCCGCCAATTTCCACCGCCTGCCCCCGGGAAACGATGATTTCTTTTCTCCGGGCCAGGGCGGTCAGTCCCAGCAGGACCGCGGCGGCATTGTTATTGACTACCAGTGCCGCCCCGGCACCGGTAAGCCGGCAGAGAAGCGGCTCGATGTGAACGTGACGGGAGCCTCTGGCACCGATCTCCAGGTCAAACTCCAGGTTGGAATAGGCGGCGGATACCGGGTCCATAGCTTCAATCGATTCCACGCTCAGCGGGGCCCGCCCCAGGTTGGTGTGGAGTATCACCCCGGAAGCGTTGATTACGGGACGCAAAGAGGGTCTTTCCAAAAAGCGGAGACGGGCGCTGACCACGGCGGCTATCTCCGCCAGAGAGCTGGCGGCACCGCCGGCGGCGATGGCGTGACGTTCGATTTCGAGCTGCCGCCGGGCCAGGTCCACCAGTAACCGGTGGGGATAAGTGCGGGCCAGCCGCTGCAGATCAGCTTCACCGAGAACTTTGTCCACACCGGGGAGGCGCCGATATTCCTTTTCCACAGGCAATATTGTACACGAGGCAGGATTTATTTTCCAGAAAGCATCAGCCGGGGGACACCCGGCGCCGGCATACCCGGCGGAATTGACAGCGGCGGATGAAGATTGTTAAATTACCGGTAGAAGCAGACGGGAATTACCGTGAAACCCGGGACGGCGGAAGCGCCCCCGCAACACCCGGCAGGCCTTATCTCATTCTCCCCGGTATCGCAGGAACGCCAGAAAAGAGGTATAATTACAAGTACCAGGGTAAGCCGGGGCCACCGGCAGAGATAAGAAGCAACGGTTCCAGATGTTCAGGACCTTGAGAGAAGATATCAGAACGGTATTCGCCAAAGACCCGGCAGCCAGGAGCACGCTGGAGGTATTGACCTGCTATCCGGGGTTGCACGCCCTCTGGCTGCACCGGGTGGCCAGTTTTCTGTGGCGGAAAAAGCTCCGGCTGCCGGCCCGGCTGCTCTCCCATTTTAACCGCTTTCTGACCGGGATAGAAATTCACCCCGGGGCGAAGATAGGCCGCCGTTTCTTCATCGACCACGGGGCGGGGGTGGTTATCGGGGAGACCTCGGAAATCGGGGATGACGTTCTGGTTTACCAGGGAGTTGTCCTGGGGGGGACAACGCTGGAGAAAAAGAAGCGCCACCCCACTATCGGCAACAACGTGGAGATAGGTACCGGGGCGATAGCACTGGGCCCGATTACCATCGGGGACGGGGCAAGAATCGGGTCCGGCTCGGTGGTGATAAGGTCAGTCCCGGCCGGGGCCACGGTGGTGGGCATCCCGGGGAGGACGGTGGCGGAGCGGAAAAAATCGATCGCCGACCTCGAACACGGCAAACTGCCCGACCCGGTAGCCGACGCGATAAGGGTGGTGCTGAAAGAGCAGGAGAAACTGGAAAGCCGGCTGAAAGTGCTGGAAGAGGCCAGCCAGGTTCCGGCATCCGAGGACGGGTTACGCCGGCAGAGAGAAAAAATAAGGCGTGAATTCAGCCGTGGAGGGGGCATATGAGACCGGCCATCGACCGACGGTAGAGATGATATTCAGGCGGAGAGAGCGGAAGAATACAGTCTTCAGGAGGGACAGGACAAAACGAGATGGTCAAGCAAACATTGATTTTCCGGTTTGCCCCGGAACAGGTGAAGGAACCACTGATATACACACTCAGTCAGCAGTACAACGTGGTGACCAATATCCGGCAGGCGGATATTTCCGAAGACAGCGGCTGGGTGGTACTGGAGGTGGAGGGAGAAGAAGAAGACATAGAGCAGGGGATATCCTGGATTACCAGCAAGGGAGTGAGGGTAGACCCGTACGACGACGATATCCCGGGAGGGCCTTAAAATGAGCAGGATTTATCTGGACTACGCCGCTACCACCCCGGCCCGCCCCGAGGTGGTGGCGGCGATGCTTCCCTATTTCACCGATATCTACGGCAACCCCTCCACGATTCACGCCTGCGGACAGGAAGCGAAAGGAGCGATGGAAGAGGCGAGGGCGGAGGTGGCCGGCCTGGTCGGGGCGGGTATCGACGAAATCGTGTTTACCAGCGGCGGCACGGAAGCGGACAACCTTGCCATCAAAGGGGCGGTCTACGCCAATGAAGAAAAAGGGAGCCACATCATCACCACACCCATCGAGCACCACGCGGTGACCGAGACCTGTCATTTCCTGGAAGAGAGAGGAGCCAGACTGACCGTCTTGCCCGTGGACGGAGACGGGATGGTGGACCCGGATGAGGTGCGCAAAGCGATTACCCGGGAGACGGTACTGATTTCAATAATGCACGCCAACAACGAGGTGGGCACCATCCAGCCGATTGCGGAGATAGGGAAAATAGCCCGGGAAGCCGGGGTCTATTTTCATACCGACGCGGTCCAGACGGCGGGACACCTGCCGATAAACGTGGACGAACTGAACGTGGATCTGCTTTCAATGTCCGCACACAAGCTGTACGGGCCGAAGGGAACCGGAGCGCTGTACATCCGGAAAGGCACCCGGCTGGTCTCCTTCATGCACGGCGGAGAGCAGGAGAGAGGGCGGCGGGCGAGCACGGAAAACGTTCCGGGGATTATCGGGTTCGGCCGAGCGGCGGCGCTGGCGCAAGAGGAAATGGACTCCGAGGTAGAACGGCTGACCCGGCTACGGGACCGGCTGATAAGCGGCCTGCGGGAAAAGATTGTCGACATCCGCCTGAACGGACACCCGACACAACGACTGCCCAACAACGTAAACATCAGCGTGGCCTACGTGGAAGGGGAATCAATGTGCCTCAACCTGGACTTTGAGGGTATCTGTGTTTCCACCGGCTCCGCCTGCAGCTCCGGGAGCACGGAACCGTCCCACGTGATGCTGGCGCTGGGGATGACCCCGCTGGAAGCCCACAGCTCGCTGAGGCTGACGCTGGGCAGGTGGACAAGCGAAGAAGAGATAAACACCGTGCTGGAGGCGCTGCCACGGATAGTGGGCAAGCTCCGGGAGATGTCCCCGCTACTGAAGAACCGGTAGACGGCAGACCGCCGCGCCCAACCCCGGATAGGACAATGGAAACAGTGAAAGCGGTTGCCGCCATGAGCGGCGGAGTGGACTCCTCAGTGGCCGCCGCCCGGCTGAAGCAGGCGGGCTACCGGGTAATCGGCATAACGATGCAAATCTGGCCGGAGGGGAGCCGGTTCGGGGGGTGCTGCGGCATCGGGGCGGTGGAAGACGCCAGAAGGGTGGCTTACCGGCTGGGGATTCCACATTATGTAATGAACTTCCGGGACGTGTTTGCCCGCGAGGTGGTGGCCGATTTCTGTGAAGAGTACCGGCGGGGACGCACGCCGAACCCGTGCATCCGCTGCAACCAGCACGTCAAGTTTGACGCCCTGCTGGAGAAGGCCCGGGAGCTGGGGGCAGAGTTTGTCAGCACCGGCCACTATGCTAGAATAGAGTTTGAAGAGTCCACGGGGCGGTACCTCCTGAGAAAGGGTGCCGACGGGAACAAAGACCAGTCCTATTTCCTCTACACGATGACGCAGGAGCAACTGAAACACACCCTGTTCCCGGTGGGGGAGATGACCAAGGAGGAAGTGAGACAGATAGCCGGGGAGATGGAGCTGCCGGTGGCGGA
Organism: uncultured Dehalococcoidaceae bacterium; assembly: GCA_964615345.1. Lineage (GTDB taxonomy): Bacteria > Chloroflexota > Dehalococcoidia > Dehalococcoidales > RBG-16-60-22 > JACZSH01. The sequence goes on from CAZTMR010000066.1 coordinate 5,045, forward strand.
CAAGGCGGAGAGCCAGGAAATCTGCTTCATCCCGGACGACGACCACGCCGGGTTCCTCCGGGAACATATGCCGGAGGCGGCGCAGCCGGGGCCGATACTGGATGAAGAGGGGATGAGCCTGGGCAGGCACGGCGGAATCATGTTTTACACCACCGGACAGCGCCGCGGGCTGAAGCTGGCGACGAGAGAGCCGCAGTACGTTATCGCCATCGAGCCGGAGAAAAACGCCCTGGTGGTGGGGCCCCGGGAGAAGGCGCTGGGCACCCGGCTTATCGCCGGCGAGGTGAACTGGATTGTCCCGCCGGAGACGGTGGCGGGCCGGAAAATCAAAGCCCGGATAAGGTACCGCCAGCAGGAGAGCGAGGCGACAGTGAGCCGAACCGAAGGGAATAAAGTTTATGTAAAGTTTTCCGAGCCGCAGATGGCCATTACGCCGGGGCAGGCGGTGGTCTTTTACGATGGCGCTACGGTGGCCGGCGGTGGTACGATAGAAGCGGCGGTGAGAGAAGGAGAAACGCTAAAGGAAAAGGAGCGTATCTGATATGGCTTCCATAATCGCGGTCTGTACCAGCAAGAAGAAGGGAATTCCGAAAGAGCCAATCGCCGAGGGGTTCTTCGAGGAAGAGCGCGGACTGGCGGGCGACGCCCACGCCGGTCAAATCGACAGCCGGCAGGTGAGCCTGCTGGCCAGGGAAAGCATCGACAAGATGCGGAGCCGCGGCCTGGAGCTGGTGCCCGGGGACTTCGCGGAGAACCTGACCACGGAGGGAATCGACCTGCCCCACCTGCCGGTGGGCACCCGGCTGAACGTGGGCGGGGTTATCCTGGAGGTATCCCAGATAGGTAAAGAGTGCCACACCGCCTGCGCCATCCGCCGGAAGGTGGGGGAATGCATCATGCCGGAGGAGGGCATCTTTGCCCGGGTGATTAAAGGCGGCACCATCCGCACGGGAGACGAAATCGAAATGAAGGAATCGAGCAAGTGACCACCACGAAGGAGCTGTCCGTAGAAGAGCGAATACTCAAACTCAAGAAAGAGCGGAACGCGGTTATCCTGGTGCATAACTACCAGCTCGGGGAGGTGCAGGACACAGGCGATTTCGTCGGGGACTCTCTGGAGCTGAGCCAGAAGGCAGCCAAAACCGAAGCCGACGTGATAGTGTTTTGCGGCGTCCATTTCATGGCGGAGACGGCGGCCATCCTCAGCCCGCAGATGACGGTGCTGCTGCCCGACCGGCACGCCGGCTGCCCGATGGCGAACATGATTACGCCGGAACAGCTGCGCCGGAAGAAAAAGGAGCTGCCGCACGCGGCGGTGGTCTGCTACGTTAACTCCACGGCGGCGGTCAAGGCGGAGTCAGACGTTTGCTGCACCTCAGCGAACGCGCTCAAGGTGGTGAACAGCCTGAAGGAGGAGGAAGTGCTCTTCGTGCCGGACCAGTACCTGGGGAGCTACGTGGCCAGCCAGACGGAGAAGAAGGTACACCTGTGGCCCGGCTACTGTCCCACCCACGCCCGGATACAGGCCAACGACATCCTGCGGCTGAAAGAGGAGCACCCCAACGCCAGGGTGGCGGTGCACCCGGAGTGCCGCCCGGAGGTAATAGCCCTGGCCGACGAGGTGCTGAGCACGGGGGGGATACTCCGCTACGCGGCGCGGGAGGACGTGCAGGAACTGATTGTGGGTACGGAGCTGGGCATAATCTACCGGCTGAAAAAGGAGAACCCGGGGAAGAGGTTTATCCCGGTGACCGAGCAGGCGGTCTGCCCGAACATGAAGCTGATACGGCTGGAGAAGGTGCTCTGGTCCCTGGAAGAGATGAAGATGAAGGTCACCGTGCCGGAGGAGACCCGGCGGAAGGCAAAGGCGGCGGTGGACCGGATGCTGGAACTGACCTGAGGGGGAACGATGGCAGACGAATACGTAGTGGTGCTGATTACGGCGGACGATGCCGGGGAGGGGTGGAAGATAGCGCGGGCGCTGGTAGAGAGAAGGAAGGCGACCTGCGTGAACGTGGTGCGGGGGGTGGATTCCGTCTTCCGGTGGGAAGGCGAGCTGGACGAGGCGCGGGAGAGCCTGCTGGTGGCGAAGACGAAGGCGTCACTGCTGCCGGAGCTGACGAAGCTGGTCAAGGAGATGCACAGCAATGAGGTACCGGAGATAATCTCCCTGCCGATAACGGGCGGGAACGCGGACTACCTGGGGTGGCTAGGAGAGGGTGTGGGGTAACGTTTAACTATCTTTTAACTATCTAATACCATTCTTGTCCAAAATAAATTTTCAAGCTGAGTGGTAGAAAAGAGACCCCTCGA
>CAZTMR010000067.1:0-6973 GCA_964615345.1 uncultured Dehalococcoidaceae bacterium
GCAGGCGCCCCGCTTTGAGCGGCAGGTGAGCGGTGAACGGACGTACACCCGGCCGATGCCGGCCGCCGCTATTTCGCTCGCTCTGGCGCCGCTGATTTCCTCGTTACGCTCCAGCATTATTTCCCCGGTTTTCGGGTTGGCTATCGGACTGGCGGCCACCCGGCCCGTGATTCTTTCGTCCAGCGGTGGCAGCACCCCTCTTTCTCCCGGCTCGGATATCCAGATACCGTCCGTCGTCTCGCAGTCCTCCTCGAAGACGATGACATCCTGGGCCACATCGATAAGGCGCCGGGTAAGGTAACCGCTTTCTGACGTTCTCAGCGCCGTGTCCGCCAGGCCCTTGCGGGCGCCGTGCGTGGAAATGAAGTATTCCAGAACGCTGTGGCCCTCACGCAGGCTTGACTTGATGGGAAACTCGACGATTTTGCCGGAAGGGTCGGTCATCAGCCCCCGCATCCCCGCCATCTGGCTTATCTGGGCGATGTTACCCTTCGCCCCGGAGTTCGCCATCATGGAGATGCCGCCGTAGCGGTCGAGGGTCTCGGAAATTTCGGCGGTAATCTTGTCCGTGGCCGCCATCCAGAACCCCACGATGCTGTTGTACCGCTCGTCTTCGGTTATCAGGCCGCGGTTAAACTGGCTTTCCACCTTCGCCACCTGTTCCGTGGCCTCTTCCAGCAGCTTGACCTTGCTCTCCGGCACTTCAATATCATTCATGGCGATGGTGATTCCGGATTTGGTGGCGTATTGGAAGCCGAGCTGCTTGAAGCTGTCAATTATTCTTGACGTCTCCTTGTCATCGAGTATCCGGCAGCACTCGGTAACCAGTCTTTTCAGCACTGACTTGTCCATCACCGTATTCTGGAAGCCGATTTCCGGCGGGAGCATATCGTTGAAGATAATCCGGCCCACCGTGGTTTTAATCTTCTGTCCTTCCTGTTCCGGGTCCCTGACCTCTATTTCCGCCCTGAGCTCGATGACCCCCAGGTCATGGGCGAGCCTCGCCTCTTCAAAGCTGCTGAAATACTTCCCTTCTCCCCGCGCACCTTCCCTGATTGTGGTCAGATAATAGCAGCCGAAGACCATGTCCAGGGTGGGGGTTACCGTCGGCTCCCCGCTGCTCGGCAGGAGCAGGTTGTGGTAGCTGAGCGCCAGGTCCCGGGACTCCCGGATGGCCGCCCTGGAAAGCGGTACGTGCACCGCCATCTGGTCTCCGTCAAAATCGGCGTTGAACGCGGAACACACCAGCGGGTGTATCTGTACCGCGCTCCCGTCGATAAGCACCGGCTCAAAAGCCTGGATGCTGAGGCGGTGCAGGGTAGGGGCCCGGTTCAGCCATACCGGCCGTTCTTTGATTACTTCCTCCAGTATGTCGTATACCTCGGCCTTGGCCCGTTCCACCTGGCGCCGGGCGCTCTTGATGTTGGGTGCCATCCCCTGAGCTACCAGCCGGTGCATTACAAACGGCTTGAACAGCTCCAGCGCCATCCGCCGCGGCAGCCCGCACTGGTGCAGTTTCAGGTCCGGACCGACCACGATGACGGAACGCCCGCTGTAGTCCACCCGCTTCCCCAGCAGGTTCTGGCGGAAACGGCCCTGTTTCCCGCGCAGCATATCGGAAAGCGATTTCAGTTTGTGGTTCCCGCTGACGGAAATCGCCCGCCCCCGTCTCCCGTTGTCGATGAGCGAATCAACCGCTTCCTGGAGCATGCGCTTCTCATTACGGATAATAATCTCCGGCGCGCCGATATCTATCAGGTGGCGCAGCCGGTTATTGCGGTTGATTACCCGCCGGTAAAGGTCATTCAGGTCGCTGGTGGCAAATCTCCCCCCGTCCAGCTGCACCATCGGCCGCAGGTCCGGTGGCAGCACCGGCAGTATGGTCAGAATCATCCACTCCGGCTTGTTGCCGCTGTTGCGGAAAGACTCCAGCACCCGCAGCTGCTTGTTGGCTCTTTTACGGCGCTGGCCGGATGAGGACATCGTTTCTTCTAGCAGGTTGATGCGCAGCTGCTCCATGTCCATTCCCTTGATTATCTTTAAAATAGCCTCGGCGCCCATGCCGGCCTCAAAAACGTCTCCGTGCTCAACCTTGAGGTCATGGTACTGGCTTTCATTGAGCGTTTCCCGCACGTGAATGTCCTTCAAGCGTTGCACCTTTTCCGCGGTGCTCTCCTGGTGCCGGCTCTTCTCCTCGGCAAATTCCCGCCGCGCCCGGTTTACCTCCTCGATGTCCGCCTGCTCTGACTCCATCCGGGTTATTTTTTCCTCCAGCGCGCTCTCTCGCGCCGTTATCGCCTGTTCCGCTTCCTCTTCCACCCGGCGGATGGCCTCCTCACGTGCCTTTTCGTCTACCGCGGTGACGATGTAGCTGGAAAAATACAGGACATGCTCCAGGTTCCGCGGTGACAGGTCGAGCAGCAGACCCAGGCGGCTCGGCGTGCCTTTGGCGAACCAGATATGGCTCACCGGGCAGGCCAGCTCAAGGTGCCCCATCCGTTCCCGGCGCACCTTGGCGCGGGCCACCTCCACGCCGCACTTGTCGCAGATGACTCCCTTGTAGCGTATCTTCTTGTACTTTCCGCAGTAGCACTCGAAGTCTTTCGTCGGCCCGAAGATCCTTTCGCAAAACAGCCCGTCTCTTTCCGGCTTCAGCGTCCGGTAGTTGATTGTCTCCGGTTTGGTTACCTCGCCGTAGGACCAGCCCCTGATTTGTTCCGGGGAAGCCAGGGAAATACGTACGGCGTCAAAATCGTTAATTTCCAGCATTTTCTTCGTCTACCTCGCTCGAAGGTTTTTCTTCCGTGCTATCCTCTTCCGCCTCCGGCGCTGCCGCCTCTGTTTCGGTTATCCCGGCTTCCGGCTCGGAAGTTCCCGTCTCCGTTTCGGGACTCTCCGCCGTCGGCTCGGCCGCTTCTGGCTGCGGCGCGGCCTCTTTCATTTCGAGTGTTGCCGCTTCCGGCTCTGAGGCCACTGTTTCCCTTTCCGGCGTCTCTTTCTCTTCTTCCGGGATATACGCTTCCGGCCCTACTTCCTCCAGCTCTGACTCCGATAGTCCTTCAATCGGTTCCTCATTTCCGGCCACCCGGGACTCCTCTTCACTGATAACCTCGAGGGCAAGCCCCAGGCTCTGCAGCTCTTTCACCAGCACCTTGAAAGATTCCGGTACCCCTGGCTGGAGAATGTCATCGCCTTTGATAATCGCTTCGTAGGCCTTCGCCCGGCCGGTCACGTCGTCTGACTTGATGGTCAGGATTTCCTGCAGGTTGTAGGCGGCGCCGTAAGCCTCCAACGCCCAGACCTCCATTTCCCCGAAGCGCTGCCCCCCGAACTGGGCTTTGCCGCCCAGAGGCTGCTGGGTAATCAGGGAGTAGGGCCCGGTGGAGCGGGCGTGCACCTTGTCCTCCACCAGGTGGATTAGCTTCATCATATAAATGTTGCCCACCGTTACCGGCTGGTCAAACGGTTCCCCGGTGCGTCCGTCACGCAGAACCGCTTTGCCGAAGGTAGGCGGCACATGCCTGCCCTTGCGGTTTATCTCTTCTGCCTTGTGGTTCAGCTCCTCGGCGCTGAGGTCCCGGCTCGGGATTCCCAGCTCTTCCAGCCAGAGGCGCAGGCAAACGTCGCGCGCCTCTCCCGGGCAATCTTCATTGAATACCCGCTCTCCGCTGTATCCCCGCGCGTCCACCCATTCCCGCGCCAGCTCCAGCTTCACTGCCGGGTTTTCTCCGTCCGGACTGTGGTCCACCGCGGCCGCCTTTCGTGCTATCCAGGCCCGGCAAAGGGTATCTTCGATCGTTTTGTCACTGGCGCCGTCAAAAACGGGAGTGACCACCTTGAAATTAAGCGTCCGGGCTGCCCAGCCCAGGTGCGTTTCCAGGATCTGCCCGATGTTCATGCGGGAAGGAACCCCGATGGGGTCGAGCAGGATATCCACCGGCGTGCCGTCCGGCAGATACGGCATATCCTCCTTGGGGGCGATGAGCGCCACCACCCCTTTGTTCCCGTGCCGTCCGGCCAGCTTGTCCCCCACGGAAATTTTCCGTTTCTGGGCTATCCAGACCTGCACCCACTGGTTGACTCCCGCCGGCAGGTCGTCACCGCTCTCCTTCCGGGAGTAGACTTTCACGTTGATAACCTTGCCCCACTCCCCGTGAGGCACGCGCAGGGAAGTGTCTTTGACATCGCGCGCCTTCTCCCCGAAGATCGCCCGCAGCAGCTTTTCCTCTGCGGACAGCTCGGTCTCGCCCCGCGGCGTAATCTTGCCCACCAGCGTATCTCCCGGCCCCACTTCCGCCCCCACCCGGATAATGCCGGACTCGTCGAGCTCGCGCAGGCTCTCCTCGCCCACGTTGGGAATGTCCCGTGTAATCTCCTCCGGCCCCAGCTTGGTGTCCCTTGATTCCGTCTCGTGCTTGGCGATGTGGATGGAGGTAAACAGGTCCTCTTCCAGCAGGCGGCTGCTCAGGATAATGGCATCCTCGAAGTTGTAACCCCGCCAGCTCATAAAGGCGCAGGTCACGTTCTGCCCCAGGGCCAGCTCACCCTGCTCCGTGGCGGAACTGTCCGCCAGTACCTGGCCCGCTTCCACCCGGTCGCCCTTGCTCACCAGAGGACGCTGGTTGATGCAGGTACCCTGGTTGGTGCGCACGAACTTCACCAGTTCGTACCTGTCTTTTTCTCCGTCGTTGCCGGTAATGACAATGTAGTACCGGCTCTCGTTGCGGTCGTCGACGTAACCGCCTATTTCGCTCACCACACCGGCGTTCCGGGCAAACAGCACCTGCCCGCTGTGCCGGGCGGCTTCCCCTTCCATGCCCGTGGCCACCAGTGGCGCCTCCGGGCGCACCAGCGGTACTGACTGGCGCTGCATATTGGCGCCCATCAGGGCGCGGTTGGCGTCATTGTGCTCCAGGAACGGTATCAACGCCGTGCCCACGCTGACCACCTGCTTGGGCGATACATCCATAAGGTCAATCTGATCTGCGGTTGCCAGCAGGTAGCCGTGTCCTTTCCTGGCTTCTATCCGTTCCTCGGTAAACCGGCTGTTCTCATCGAGCAGGGCATTCGCCTGGGCAATCGTCTGGGCCTCTTCTTCATCGGCGGAAAAATAGCTGATTTCATCGGAAACAAAGGGCACCACTTTTACCATCGTCTTGCTCAGCCGGGCGATTCTGCCGGCTAACTCCGGGGTAATAGTCACGCCTGCTTCCGCCAGGGTAGCTCCCTTCTTGGTCATCACCGCTTCCCGCGTCGTCTTGCCCACCAGTTCTTTGTCCGTGTTTTCCATTTCCCGGATGACCCGGCGGTAGGGCGTTTCGATAAAGCCATACTCGTTGATGCGGCTGAAGGTAGCCAGCGAGCCGATGAGGCCGATGTTGGGCCCCTCCGGCGTTTCTATCGGGCAGATGCGCCCGTAGTGGGAAAAGTGCACGTCCCGGACGTCAAAACCGGCCCGCTCCCGGGACAGCCCGCCCGGACCCATCGCGGACAGACGCCGCTTGTGCGTCAGCTCCGCCAGCGGATTGGTCTGGTCCATAAACTGGGATAGCTGGGAACCGCTGAAAAACTCCCTTATTGCCGCCACCACCGGCCGGATGTTGACCAGGGCGCTGGGAGTAACCGCTTCGGTGCCGATGATGCTCATCCGCTCCCGGACGGCCTGCGCCAGGCGCAGCAGCCCCACGTGAAACTGTGTCTGTATCAGTTCGCCCACGGTGCGCACCCGCCGGTTGCCCAGGTGGTCGATGTCGTCCCCGCTGTCGTTGCCGTTGTTTATCATGATGATGTGGCGGGTAATCTCTGCCAGGTCCTCCCTGGTCAGCGCCCGGTTTCTCAGGTCAACGTTCAGCCCCAGCCGCTTGTTCAGCTTGTAGCGGCCTACCGTGCCCAGGTCATAGCGCAGCGGGTCAAAGAAAAGGCCGTGGATTAGCTTTTGCGCGTTCTCCGCGTTGGGCAGCTCTCCCGGGCGGAGCTTCTTGTAGATATCGAGCATCGCGTCCGTCTGGTTTTTAATCAGGGGCTCCCGGTTTATGGTTGTCTGCATATATTCGTGCTCGCCGGCGCTTTCTTCGTCGGCAAACAGGCCCAGCAACTCTTCGTCGGTGCCGTAGCCTATCGCCCGCAGCAGCGTGGAGGCCGGAATCTTGCGCTTGCCGTCTATCTTGGCGGAAAGCACGTTGCGGTTGCTCGTTTCGAATTCCAGCCAGGCCCCGCGGGTCGGGATCAGCTTGGCAAAACACAAATCGCGCCCCGTGGCTACGTCTTCAGCGGTGCTGAAATACACCCCCGGGGAACGCAGCAGCTGGCTGACCACCACCCTCTCCGCGCCGCTGGTAATGAAAGTCCCTTTGGCGGTCATCAGCGGGATGTCGCCCAGAAAGAGGTCCTGCTCTTTGACTTCTCCGGTGTCTTTAATCAGCAGCCGCACCCTGACGTAAAGGGGTACCGAATAGGTCAGGTTGCGCTCCCGGCAGTCCGCTTCGGCGTGTCCCGGGCGTGGCTCGCGGAACTCGTAGCCGATGAAGCTAAGCTCCAGCTTGTTGCTGGCGAGGGACTGTATCGGGGATACTTCTTCCAGGAGCTGTTTCAGCCCGCTTTCCTGGAAACGCTGGAAGGATTCCAGCTGGACGACAATCAGATTGGGGACATCCAGTATCTGGGGAAGGGTGGCATAGGACTTTCGGGTGGTGGGGAGGGTACCATCGGTACCGGGGATGGCTGACGCACGAACCATATCTCACTACTCCTTAATGATAACGCAAAAACTACGCCCCTGTTTAAGCTACACTGGTTGCTTTAAATCAAGAGACACGCGGCGGTAATAACCACAAATACACTAGCGGGGTGAATTTTTGGAAGGCATAGCTACAACTATGTTAGCACTCTGCCTGAAATTTGTCAATACTAATCGAAGCGTTGTTAAAAAAAATTGAAAAGTGAACTGTTAAAGCCTGAAAAGTGAACCGATAAA
>CAZTMR010000068.1:0-6932 GCA_964615345.1 uncultured Dehalococcoidaceae bacterium
CTGTGCACCATTCTGAGGCGGTTGCATAAGCCCTCATGTCCAGACCTCTGAATCTAGTCACCATAAAACTCAGCGAAGTATCCGAGGAATTAAGAGCAAATGCTTTGCATATACAGCAAACAAGCCCTGAACCTACGGAAAACCTTGAGGAAAAGCGACATATATTTGAAAACCTTCAGCTCAAAGTTGTTGCAGATAGTAATCCACTAGATTACAAACTCAACTTCAGCCTATACGGTCAAATAATATCCACAGAAGAATCAGAAACTGACGCAAAGTTCAATAGGTTATTCGATGAATATGCACAAGAACATCCAGAAATGGACTTTAATGACTTTATAGACACGATTAAACTACTCCCGGGTAATTCACCTTTTGCTCAATCTATTAATCAGGCGAAGAAGAATTTAGTCACCACTGAACAAACATCGGCATGATGACGTGGGTGTAGTTATCCGTGCCCACCGGGCGGAGGACGCCGGGGCTGGAAGGATTGGTCGTCTCCAGGGCCACCTGCGCCTCGTCGAGCACGCCGAGTACGTCGGTTAAGTACTTGCCATTGAAGGCAATCTTGGCCTCTTCTCCCTCCACGGTAGCGTCAATTTCTCCCACATCGTCTCCAATCTCCTCGGAGCGGGCGGAGACGGTCAGGCGGGCCGGGCCTCCATCCGCGCCCGGAGTGATGACCAGCCGGACAATCCCGCTGCCGTCCCGGGCGAAGATGGAAGCGGTGCGGGTGGCCCGTAAAAAGTCAGCCACGTTGACCACCATGCGGGTGTTCCGGCTCTGGGGAATCAGCTGGGAGTAGTTGGGGAAGGTGCCCTGGATGAGCTGTGACACCACCTCGATGTTGTTCAGGCGGAAAAGGGCCTGGCTTTTTCCCGGATTGACCGTAATCTCTATGGCCTCTTCCTGGTCCGCCATCAGCCGCCCCAGTTCGGAAAGGGTGCGGCCGGGAATAATAACCTCCGTCTGCTCACTGACCGGCGTGGACAGAGGGAGACGGTAAACGGCCAGCCGGAACCCGTCAGCGGCGGCTAGCGTCAGCAAATCGCCGTCAAACAGAGCATCGACTCCGGTAAGCACCGGGCGTGATTCCTCCGCCGCGGCGGCAAAGACAACCCTTGACGCTCCCTCGCGGAAGGCTTCGGCATCCACCGTGGTGATGACGCCATCCTCTATTTGGGGTATCGGCGGGAAGTCTTTCGCGTCGTTACCGCTGATGCGGGCTTCGAACCGGGCGCATTTCAACTCCAGCGTCCGGGTGCGGGGAGAAAGGCTGACGTCTATCTTGTCATTGGGCAGAGAGCTTACGAATTCGGAGAGGAGACGGGCCGGGACGGTGATTTCCCCTTCTTCCTCTATCTTGGCGCCAATCCAGCAGGTAATCGCCATTTCCAGGTTGGTGGCGGTGAGCTTGAGGCGGGACTGGTCCGTGGAGATCAGGATATTATTGGTTATCGGCAGGGTGGTGCGGAGCGCCACTGCCCGGCTGACTATATTCAGACCTTTGTTCAGGTTTTCCTGAAGGCAGGATAATTTCATGGTACACCTCCAAAATTCCGTCCGTGGTGGCCTAGTATATAATAAATCCAGGTGCTATTCAAGAGTTATACTGCCGTTTTTGCCGCCACTCTTCGCGACCAGGCGGACGTTCTCGATGCGGATGCCGCGGTCTATCGCCTTGCACATATCATAGATAGTCAACGCAGCAATGGTGACCGCGGTTAGTGCCTCCATCTCCACGCCCGTCTTGCCGGTGCTCTCCACGGTGGCGGTGATTTCCACGCTGCTATTGCCGGCGTCCAGGTGGAACTCGATGCTGACGCTGTCGATAAGGATGGTATGGCAGAGCGGAATCAGGTCCGGGGTTTTCTTGGCGGCGGTAATTCCGCCCAGTTGCGCCACGCTGAGGACGTCTCCCTTGGCTATCTGGCCTCCCCGGAGACGGGAAAAGGTCTCCGGCTGCATACGGACCAGCCCCCGGCCCACCGCCCGGCGCCGGGTGTCCGCTTTGCCGCTGACATCTACCATCCGGGGTCTCCCTGATTCATCGAGGTGAGTCAGCTTTTTCATCCTCATCCTCCCACCTGGGAGAACGGGCGGTTCCGTGGTACGTGTCCTCTGGCCAGCTGGTGCCGCAGCGGTTTGCTGGCCACGCCGTTCTTTACCAGTGCCTTTAACTCATCGGAAGAGACTCCTTCTCGCAGAGCCTGTCTTAAATCTATTTCCTCCTCCCCGAGCAAACAGAGGCGGAGCTTGCCGTCAGCGGTCAGGCGGAGGCGATTGCACTGGAAGCAGAAATGCTCACTGACCGGGGTAATGAAGCCTATAGTGCCCCTGGCGCCGGGCAGACGGAAGTACTTGGCCGGCCCGTTGCCCTTGAAAGAACACGGCTCCAGCTTACCCAGCTCTGAAAGCCGCTGCTTTATCTCGGCCACGGAAATGAAGGTGGCGCCGGTGTCGTTTCTGGCGAAAGGCATGTGCTCGATAAAACGAATATGCCACCCGTCATCGACTGTCCGACGGGCAAAGTCGAGTAGCTCATCATCATTTACGCCGGACATGACCACCATATTAATCTTGACCGGGTCGAGACCGGCCTTGCGGGCGGCTTTGATGCCCCGCAAAACGTCCTCGAGCCGTCCGCTGCGGCAGATGCGCTTGAATTTGGCGGCATCGAGGGTATCCAGGCTGACGTTTGCCCTTCTCAGTCCGGCGGACTTGAGCTCTGCCGCGTAATCTGCCAGTAACACGCCATTGGTGGTCAGGGAAATATCGTCGATGCCTTTAATCTCCGCCAGCATCCCTATCAGCCCGGATAAACCGGTCCTGACCAGGGGCTCTCCGCCGGTAAGCCGTAACTTGCTGATGCCCAGCTCGGCGGCGGCGGCAGCGATGCTGCGGATTTCTTCGTAGCTCAGAATATCGTCGTGCCGCATCATCTGAATACCGTCCTCCGGCATACAGTAAACACAGCGCAGATTACAGCGGTCAGTGACGGATATGCGCAGGTAGTCGATGGGACGCTGAAAAGAATCGGAAAGTCCGGTCATAAACTCGTCCTTTTACCACTCTCCCGGGATCTGAAAATCCCCATTGCGCTTTTCCTCCAGTATCCAGCGCGCCTTTGCCGCCGCCCTGCCCCGGTGACTGACCCGGTCCTTCACCTCCGGGGGCAGTTCGGCCATGGTGCAGTCCATCTCCGGCAGGTAGAATATCGGGTCGTAACCGAAGCCGTTTTTTCCCCTCGGCTCGGAGGCTATCCGCCCCGCGCATTCCCCTTCGCACAAAACCACTTCTCCGTCTGGCGCGGCAATGGCGATAACGCAGCGGAAACGGGCGGTGCGCCTTTCCCGGGGCACATCCCGCAAGCGCGCCAGCAGACAGTATATTCTATCATTATCCGTGGCGTTTTCGCCAGCGTAACGCGCGGAAAGCGGGCCCGGCTCTCCGCCCAGGGCGTCCACTTCCAGCCCGGAATCATCGGCCAGGGTCAGCCGCCGACTTTCCGCGGCCAGAAGGGTGGCTTTCAGGCGGGCGTTTTCCTCCAGGGTTCTCCCGGTCTCTTCCACCGCACCGGAAATCCCCGCCTCTGCCGGAGTGACCAGCCGGTAGGGCAGGCCGGACAACAGGCCCCGGTATTCCCGGATTTTACCCCGGTTGTTTGTCCCTAAAAGAAGTTCGGGCGGCAAACGGACTCCCAGTCTGGCTCAAATCGCTACTTGATGAACTCGTCAACCGGCATCGCCGCCATTGTCATCGTCTGCAGGGTGCCCCGCGAGCCAAGCTCCAGGGCTACCTTTGATACCGTGACGTTATCCGGCGCCTCCAGGATGTTTATGAAGTCATAAGGGCCCAGCAGGGCGTACTGCGCCACTATCTTTACCCCCATGGCTTCAACTTCTTTGTTCACCTCCACCAGTCTCTTCGGGTTTGCTTTGATGGTTTTGCGCCCCTCGTCGGTCAGGGTGGTCATCATGATGAAAGTTGCCATTTCGTTCACCTCCTGTGATGGCCGGAAAGTGGGTGGTACGGCGGTTCCGGTCTAATGATATCCGGCTCCACCGGCTCCGTCAACCCCGCCCTAGTACTCGATGCCCCGGCGGGCGCGGATGCCGGCGTCGAAAGGGTGCTTTTGCTTGACCATTTCCGTGACCAGGTCGGCCCGTTCCACCAGCTCCGGCGGGGCGTAGCGCCCGGTCAGGATAAGTTCCACTCCGGGGGGCCTGTCTTCGAGTAGCCGGATAACCTGGTCAAGCGCCACGAGTTTGTACCAGAGAGCCACGTTGACTTCGTCCAGCACTATGATATCATACTTTCCGCTGAGCATCGCCTCGCGGGCGGATGCCAGAGCCAGCGCGGCCTGTTCCGCCTCTCCCTCTCCGGGCTTACCGCCCCGGATAAGACGGCGGAGACCGAAGCTGGTCACCTCCACGTTGGGCAGCATGGTGAGGGTGCTGAATTCCCCGTAAGAGTACTGGCCCTTCATGAAAAAGACCACCAGGACACGCAGCCCCTGCCCGGCGGCCCTGACCACGGTCCCCAGTGCCGCCGTGGTTTTGCCCTTGCCGGCGCCGGTAAAAATCTGTACCAGCCCCTGGTGTTTCCGCTCGGCCAAATTTATCTCTCCGGGATGATCTCCCTGCAAAGATGAAGTTCTCAGGGGAACATCGGATTTCTGCGGGGCTGCGTCCGCGGCCCGCTTTACCAGTCTAGCAATTCGAGCCTGCTTCGTCAACGCAGTTATCGGCCCCGGGAAGCGTTTCCGGGTCCCTCCGGCGCCGGGTGCGCAGGAAATGAGTGAAACCCACCAGCCCGGGAAGAACCGCGCTGTAGCCTACCAGTAGTCCGGGTGCCCCCAGCCACCAGCTCACCAGGGGTAGCGGGATAAAGAGAACGGCACTGGCCAGTACTACGTTTTTCCGGATGACGAGGGTGAGCAGCGCCGGGCTGGCCAGTACCAGCATCGGTGCGGTGAGCACTGCCAGCAACACACCGATGCTGGTACTTTCTCCCCTTCCACCCCGGAAACCTAGGAACACCGGCCAGTTATGCCCGATGACCGCCGCGGCGCCGGCAAAGAGAACGGCGGCTTGCGGCAGCACCGCTGCCTGGGCGAGGAAAATGGCCAGGCTACCCTTGCCCGCATCCAGCAGGCCCACGGCTATTCCCGTGCCGTGGCCCACCTGCCGGAAGACATTGGCGGCACCCGTGTTGCTATCACCGGTCTGCCGTACGTCTATGCCCCGGCGCAGCCGCCCGGCCAGGTAGCCGGTGGGAAGAGAGCCAAGCAGGTAACCCGCGATAATAATCAGCCAGAGCATCTTGCACCGCTTCCGTACTGGTGCCGGGGGTGGGACTCGAACCCACAAGGATTTCTCCGGCGGATTTTAAGTCCGCTGCGTCTGCCGATTCCGCCACCCCGGCGAATATAAAGTAATTCTAGCCACTAGCAGGGTGGGCGTCAAGATTTCCCGCCGGGTTCCTTTTCTCTACTTGGATTGCTTCAATCGTACACCGCCACGCCCTTGCTGTGCTTGGTGATGAAATCCCAGTCGTACTCCACCCCCAGCCCCGGCCCCCGCGGAGGCTGGACGCAGCCCCGGCTGTCGATGGCGTCCAGTCCGTCGCGGTAGCCGATGTACACCGGAGGCTCCAGGATATGCGGGCCCTTCGGGTGCACCAGTGCCATCTCGTAGTAGTTGCTGTTGTGTATCGCCGCCATCAGGTGGCGCCGTACCGGACCGGTGGGGGCGTGCAGTTCTATGTCCAGCCCCAGCCCCTCCGCGGCGTGGGCTATCTTCATCACCCCGGTCACCCCGCCGTCCGTGTCCGGGTCCCCCCGCACAAAGTCGGTGCCGTCCGCGATGATGAAGTCCATGTGCTGTTCCACCCCGCGCAGGTGCTCCATCTGCAGGAGGGGAGTCCGCACCAGCTGCCGCAGCTTGCGGTGGGCAAAAGCGGAGATGCCCCCATCCCGGTAAGGGTCTTCCCACCAGAAGAACTTCTCCTCGTCGCAGGCCCAGCCCATCTTCAGCGCGTCACCGAACGTCTTGGGCGCGCAGAACGGGTCCAGCATCAGGTCCATCTTGCCGCCCACTCTTTTACCCACGGCGTGGATAACGGCGACGATGCGTTCCATCGGTGCATCCGTCCAGGGGTGTATCTTGAACCCGGGATAGCCCATCTCCAGGCACTGTTCGGCAAAATCGGCATAGGCCTCCGGGCTGCTCAGGCCGTCCGGCTGGTGGTCCCCGATGTAGGTGCTCGCGTAGCTGGGAAGGTCGTTCCGGTCGCCCCCCAGGAGCTCGTAGATGGGGGCCTGGTAAAACTTGCCGGCCAGGTCCCAGAGGGCGATGTCCACCTGACTCATCCCCATCCGGGCTTTCTGGCGCAGGGTCAGCTTGAGATCATTATAGACCCCTTCCCGGTCCAGTGCGTTCCGCCCGATGAGCCGGTGGGCGATGGCCGGCATGGCGGAATACTCCGTAGGCCAGCCGCCCACGTACTCCCCGCTTATTCCCGTATCCGTCAGGACCCGGATGGCGTGGCCGGTAAAAGGAATGACGGAACCCGGCTCGTAAACAGGGAGGGAAAGAAACGGCTCCAGCCCCACGTCCTTGATCGTGTACTCGAACTCGTGGACTTCTACCCTGGTTATCCTGGGTCTGTCTTCCATCGGTGCTCTCCTCCAATGCATTCGATTCGGCGCCTCGTAGATGGTCCGGAAATCAGGTTATCCGCATTTTATCCGTCCGGCGGAAGCAGGTCAAATGCCGTAAAACTGGAGAATAAAAAAGAGGCGACGGCCGGATTCGAACCGGCGAATAGGGGTTTTGCAGACCCCCGCCTTAACCACTTGGCTACGTCGCCCTGGAGCGGAAGACGAGATTCGAACT
Source organism: uncultured Dehalococcoidaceae bacterium (assembly GCA_964615345.1). Classification (GTDB taxonomy): domain Bacteria; phylum Chloroflexota; class Dehalococcoidia; order Dehalococcoidales; family RBG-16-60-22; genus JACZSH01. The sequence goes on from CAZTMR010000068.1 coordinate 6,903, forward strand.
CGCGACCCTCTCCTTGGCAAGGAGATGCTC
>CAZTMR010000069.1:0-5372 GCA_964615345.1 uncultured Dehalococcoidaceae bacterium
TATAACATATAACGGGGTAAAAAAATATATAAAAATAGGGTATTTTTTAAAAAATAACCGGGTGTTAATCGGGCAAACCGGAACCGGCTGGCTTTCTCACGAAAGGAAATTCCGGTCCGGGGGACCTGGCTGGCTATTTTCCGGGTGTCTTCTTCAGCGCCCGGAGAAAGACCTCGGCGATATCCAGCACCTGCACCTTTTCTTCCGCGTTCAGGTCTTTCAGCCCGTCCTCCATCATGGTCATGCAGTAGGGACAGGAGACGCATATCGTCCCCGGGTCTCTGCTCATCGCTTCTTCCACGCGGGCCACGTTGATGCGTTTGCCCAGGCGCTCTTCCATCCACATCCGCCCCCCGCCGGCCCCGCAGCAGAAGCTGTGGTTATGGTGCTGCGCCATCTCCCCGGGCGCGCCGCCCGTCGCCGCGGCCACCACCTCGCGCGGCGCTTCATAGATACCGTTGTGCCGCCCCAGATAGCAGGAATCATGGTAGAGCAGGTTGCCCGCCGCCACCGTTTTCTCCGGTTTCAGCTTTCCGGCGGTCACCAGTTCCCGGATAAACTGGCTGTGGTGATATACTTCCAGGTCGGCACCGTACTGGCGGTAATCGTTCTTCAGGGTGCTGAAGCAGTGCGGACACTGGGTAATCACTTTCTTCACCCCCCGCTCATTAAACCTTTTCACGTTCTCGGCGGCCATACGGTCGAAGATATACTCGTTGCCCAGCCGCCGCAGGCTGTCTCCACAGCACAGCTCGTCTTTACCCAGGATACCCCAGGAGACGCCGGCGGTGTTCAGTATCTCCGCCAGGGCCTGCGTGGTGCGCCGGTTGCGCGCGTCAAAAGCCCCCGCGCAGCCCACGTAAAACAGGTATTCCGTCTTCTCCGCCTCAAAAGGCGGCACCTCCATATCGGCCGCCCATTTGGTCCGCTCCGCCGGAGCCACCCCCCACGGGTTGCTCCGCTGCTCCATATTCTCGAACAGATTGAGCAGTTCCTCGGGAAACCTGGCCTGCAACTGCACCAGGTTCCGCCGCAGGTCGACAATGTGGCTTACATGCTCGATTCTGACCGGACAAACCTCCATGCAGGCGCCGCAGGTGGTGCATTCCCAGATTACTTCTTCGGAGACGCTGCCCTTCTGTCCATCGGCAATCAGCGGCAGGACTGCCTCTCTGTTTTCCAGAAGAAGCGGCCCGTTAGTCAGTAAATTGGTCTTCAGGTCCTGGATGACGGAGCGGGGATTGAGCGGTTTTCCGGTAAAGTAAGCCGGGCAGGCTTCCTGGCAGTGACCGGGTTCAACGCAGGCGTAGAGGTCCAGGAGCTGTTTCTGAGTAAAGCCGTCTATCCGGGCCACGCCGAAAGTTGCCTCATCTTCCAGGGCTATCCGCCCTGGCATACCTTTGGGTAACCGCCGGGAGAGTATATCGTTCAATACTGCCGCCACCACATGCAGATACCGGGTGTAGCCAATAATTATAAGCACGAAGAGGACGAATCCCCAGTGACTCCAGAACCAGACACTGTGCCATATGCTCAGCGAAGCGCCCGCCGGATAGAGAAAGCTTAACGCGGTGCTTAATGGCGGTGTCGCCATGCCCAGGCCGGCCGGAGCGTGTCCCGCCGCAATCTGGGTGGCAATCTTTCCCAGGTGAGTCATCGGGTGAACAAGCACCGTCACCAGGATAAGCAGCGCCTCAAAAGACGCCTGACCTTTCAACCTCGCCGGTCGGACAACGTAGCGGCGGAGAATGCCCCAGAGCGCGCCGAGCATAATGAATGGTGCCACCAGGTCCATAATCCAGGTATAGACAACGTAAACTGCGTTGTTTTCCATCGTCCCCGATATGCCGAAGCCGGAGCCGATGATAATGAAAAAGAAGTAGTAAGTAGCAAAGAGCAGAAAACCCCAGACCATGAATACGTGGCCCAGCCCGGCCCTATCCCGCCGGGTAAGGTTCTTGAACTGGCACTCCTGGATTATGAGATGACCGATTCCGATCAGCGCTCTCTTGACCAGCTGACGGTACTTTTCCTCTTTTCTGCCCAGGGAGAGATAACGAAAAAGCTGGTACAGCCGGTAACCGAAAATACCCGCGGCGAATAGAGTTAAATCCCAGAAGACTATGTATCCAATCGCTCCCAGGTCGCTCACTGGACTCATGGCAGGTTCATTATCTCCTTTACTACGGTCAGTGCCTTTCCACGGAAAACTTCTTTTCTTTGGTGCGCAGCTCCCGCACCCGCCGGGTAAGCGCCGGCACCACCTCCAGTGCGTCCCCCACCACCCCGTAGGTGGCCACCTCAAAGATGGGCGCCCGCCGGTCGGTATTTATCGCCACGATGATATCAGACTCCTGCATCCCCACCAGGTGCTGGATGGCCCCGCTGATGCCGCAGGCGATATAGATTTTGGGGCGCACCGTCTTCCCGGTCTGCCCCACCTGCCGCTCCGCCGGCATCCAGCCCGCCTCCACCGCCCCGCGGGAAGAGCCCACCACCCCGCCCAGCTCGTCCGCCAGCTCCTGCAAAAGCTGAAAGTTCTCCGGCGTCCGCATTCCCCGCCCCCCGGAAACGATGACGTCCGCCGCCGCCACATCCACCTCCCCCGCCTGCCGCTCGTCAATCATCTCCAGCACTTTAACCGGAAAATCTGCTTCCTTAAAGGGAACGGACTCCCGGACTATTTCCCCCTCCCGCGCCGGACTCTTTTCCGGCATCGGCATCACGTGCGGCCGTACCGTGGCCATCTGCGGCCGCGTGCGCTCCGTCAGGATGGTCGCCATAATATTCCCGCCGAAGGCAGGCCGGTGCTGCAGAAGAAATCCCCGCTCGTCTATATCCAGGCCGGTGCAGTCCGCGGTCAGCCCCGTCTGCAGCTCGGTAGCCACCGCTCCCGCCAGGTCCCGGCCCTGGGCCGTCGCCCCCATGAGCACTATCTCCGGCCGATAGCGGTTAATCAGGTGGCAGAGCGCCTTGTAGTAGGGCTTGGTGCGGTAATAGTGAAACAGCGGGTCATCTATCAGGTAGGCCTTGCCGGCGCCGTAAGCAAAAGACTGCTGGCAGAGGTGCTCCACTCCATCGCCCACCACCACGGAACAAAGCCCTGTCTTCCGGGCGGCGGCCAGCCTGGCGCCGGCGCCCATCAGCTCCCAGGAGACGCCGGCCGGTTCGCCGGCTACCTGCTCCACATATACCCAGACCCCGCGGTACTGCTTCAGCTTCTCCGCCAGCGCCGCTTCCTCCGGGCTCAGCGGCTCGGCGGACGCCTTCTTCTCCGCCGCCAGCTCATTGAGGATTTTCTGCTCTTCCGGCGTGAAGTACATCTCCAGGGCATCCGCCGGACATACCTTGAGGCACCGGCGGCAGCCGATGCACTTCTCCAGTGAAATGACCGGTTCGCCCCTGTCGTTCATTTCGATGGCGTCTTTGGGGCATTCCATCTGACACCGGGCCCCGCAGGCGATGCACTTTCCCGGAATCAGGCGGGGCTTGCCGCGCGGTCTCTTTACCTTTTTCCTCTTCTTATCTTCCGCCATAGCTCAAGCCTTTAACGCGCCGTTCCTCGCTCAGAAGTACAGGAGGTCCTTTTCCACCAGCTTGCCGATTAGCAGCTGTGCGGCTTCTTCCGGCTTCTCCGCACCATCGCCCAGTATCTCCCCTTTTTCTCTCTCCGGAGAGAAAATCTTGCGCACCTGGGTCGCTGAACCTTTCAGGCCGATGGTCTCCGCCGCCAGCATCATCTCCCGGTTGTCCCAGACCGTCAGCGGCCATTCCTCCGCTTCCAGCCGCCGGGGCAGTCTCGGGTAACGCAGGCGGTTGATTTCCCGCACCACCGTAATCAGCGCCGGCAGGGGCGCTTCGGTGACTTCCCGCCATCCGGCCGTTTTCCGCCGCACCCTCACTTTTTTCTTACCCGGGTCTACCTCTTCGATGCGGTTGACCAGGGTAAGCTGGGAATAATCAAGGCGGGTGGCAATGCCCGGCCCCACCTGCGCCGTATCCCCGTCTATGGTCTGCTGGCCGCAAATTACCGCCGCAATCTCTTCCTGCCGGGAAAGGCGCTCGATTGCCGCCGCCAGCACCTTGCTGGTAGCCAGCGTATCCGCTCCGCCAAAAGCGCGGTCGCTCAAGAGCACCGCCTCGTCAGCGCCCAGCGCCAGGGCCTTGCGCAGCGTCACCTCGGTATTGGGCGGACCCATGGAGACGGCCACCGCCCGGAAGCCGTAGCGCTCTTTCAGCCGCAGACTCTCTTCCAGGGCGTGGGTATCGTACGGGTTCAGGATAAACGGCACCCCCTCCCTGATAAGGGTTCCTGTCTCCGGGTCCACCTTGACCTGAGTGGTGTCCGGGACCTGTTTAATGCACGCCACTACCAGCAATTACGCCACCCTCGAGTCAAAAAAATATTCCTCCACTGGGCCGCTCTGACACGGGCCGGCGAGAGGAATTCGCTTCAAGTCAAGTAACTCTTTTCAAGGCTTTCTATTCTAGCAACCTCCGTCGCGGCAAGTCAACCGCCCGCCCGCGCCGTCACCCCGGTATCCGGCCGGTCTGCCCCCCGCTGTGCGCCCCGGCCGTTCCCACCTACCGTCCCGTCCACTCCGGGACCCGGAATAGCGTGGACTTCTTCCCCGTCACCAGCAGCTGCTCGATGGTGCGGAACCGGGAAGCGATTACCCGCAGCAGGCCCTGGATTACCTCGTAGCCGATGTGCGGGTACTGCTTGAACAGCTCGCGCACTTCGGTGCCGTTGATGACCACCACCCGCGCCGGTTCCCGGACGCGGGCGGTCAGGGAAAAAACGTGCGGCGGCACTATGGACGGCCACCCGAATATCCCCCCCTTGCCGATGGTACAGACCACCGTCTCTTCGGACGGTTCCGCCGCCTCCGGCGGCACCCTGACCACCAAATCCACCATCCCCTCCTCCAGCACGTAGAGATTATCCGCGGGGTCACCGGACCGGAAAATCAGCTCCGGCGGCCGGCAAATTATTTCCCGGCAGGAACACAGACCGGTAATCTTCTGCAGGTCATCATTGTCCAGACCCAGAAATATCTCGCACCTTTGTAAAGTCTCTACTGTGCCCAAATGCTCACCCTGGACCCGCGGCGCGGGGATTTTCCGGCGAAAGACCGCCGGTCAGTTCCGCCCGTTAAGCCGGTTAATTTTAGCACATCGCCGGACACAAATCACCCGGCGCGGCCTCCCTCCCGCTCTCCTTGCTATTGACAACCCCGCCTCCCGCCCTGTATCTTAATAGCTGATGACCCCTTTTACCGGCTTCTTTCCTGCCCGGGCTTTCCCGCGGGAAGAGACGGCCTGCGCCCGCGCCTGCCACCCGGCCGCGCCGGGGCCGACCTTCGACAGGT
>CAZTMR010000069.1:5382-6734 GCA_964615345.1 uncultured Dehalococcoidaceae bacterium
CTCCCCGCCTCGGGGAATTTCTCACCCTGCTGTATGAAGGACTTCGGCGGGGAAAAGCACCGCAAGGCCTGCGCTTCACATCGCCACCGGAGGGTAGACGCCCCCACTAAAGATACGGAGAGCTGTCAGAGAAATGCACATCGTTGATATGGTGAAACAGGACAAGTTCGTGGTCTGCGCGGAAATCGGCCCCCCCAAGGGGGTCAATATCCGGGAAATGCTGGAGACCACGGAACTGATGCGAGAGAAAGTGGACGTCATCAACGCCACGGACCAGCAAAGCTCGGCGATGAGACTGGGGTCACTGGCCACCTGCCGCATCCTGAAGGAAAAGGGGCTGGAACCGGTCTTCCAAGTGACCTGCCGGGACCGCAACCGCATCGCCCTGCAGTCTGATTTACTGAGCGCCCACGTCCTGGGCATTGAAAATATCCTCTGCCTCACCGGTGACCACGTCTCCCTCGGTGACCACCCCCAGGCCAGACCCGTCTTTGACCTGGACTCGGTCTCGCTGCTGGCGGCCGCCCGGGAGCTGGAGCAGGGGAGGGACCTCGCCGGAAAAGAGCTGGACGGCCCACCTGACTTCTGCCTGGGAGCGGTGGTCTCCCCCGGTGCGGACCCGGTGGAACCCCAGATTATCAAGCTGGAAAAAAAAGTGAAAGCCGGGGCGGAGTTTATCCAGACCCAGGCCGTCTACGAGCCGGAAAAATTTGCCCGCTTTATGAAAGACACCGCCCACCTCAACGTGCCGGTGATGGTGGGCATAGTGCTCCTGAAATCGGCCGGTATGGCCCGCTTTATGAACAAAAACGTCGCCGGGGTCCACGTCCCGGATAGCCTCATTGAGGAAATGGACGGGGCGGATGACCGGCCGAAAAAGAGTGTTGAAATCGCCGCCCGCCTCATCAAGGAAATGAAGTCGATGTGCCAGGGCGTGCATATCATGGCTATCGGCTGGGAAAATAAAGTCCCGGAAGTGCTCGCCGCCGCCGGCCTGTAAGCTTGCGCCCTGCCACTGGTGGTTATAATATTTAGCCGGGAGCATTAAGCAGATGACCACCAAGTCAAACGGCCGCTCATTACCCGGAACGGCGCCTGGTTCTCAGCCCGCCCCGGAGGAAGCCGCTCTCGTCCTCAGAATCGGCGTCTTCGTCAAAATGCGCTGGCTGGCCGTCGCCGGCATCCTCATCGCCAGCCTGTTGGCCACCCAGGTCTTCCACATCCGCTTCTCCCTCTTCCCCGTCTACATCATCGCCGGCATTATCACCCTTTACAATTTCCTGTTCCTTTACCAGGCGCGGCGCCTGGACGCGGAAGTCCACGGCCTGAGACCGGGGAGGCTGCCGGCGCTG
>CAZTMR010000070.1:0-6336 GCA_964615345.1 uncultured Dehalococcoidaceae bacterium
GTAACATAGGGGTTGAGTAGGGGAAATGCGGGGTTTTTCAGCACTCTCCTAGGATTCGGGAGCGTTTACGGGACCATTTTGACGACGCGGCTGGGGCTCTTTGCCGCCGGGGTGCTGGTCTTCCTGGCGCTGCTGCTGGGCAACCTGTTCCTGGCCCGGCGGCTGTCTCCGGCGGCCGGGGAGAGCGTGGTCTTCGGGGAGGGGATGGTGCTGGTGCGGCGGTTTTTCGACCTGCTGGTGCTGGGGGTGGCTCTTTTCTTCGGCCTGATTTTCGGGCTGGTGGCCTCCGGGCAGTGGGAAACGGTGCTGCGCTTCGGCGAGGCGAGCGGGTTCGGGATAACGGAGCCGCTGCTGGGACGAGATGCCGGTTTCTACGTTTTCATGCTGCCGCTGTATAACTTTGTCCAGGGGTGGCTGGGCTGGGCGGTGGCCATCATCTTCATTTTCACGGCGGCGATATACGCGGCCAACATCGGTTTCCAGCACCGCGCGGTGACGGCGGCGATGAGGCTTCATCTTTCCGCGCTGGGAGCGGTCTTTTTCTTCCTCATCGCCTGGAACTACCGTCTGAACATCTTCGAGCTGGTCTATTCCGAACGCAGCGTGATTTTCGGGGCCGGCTATACGGACGTCAACGCCCAGTGGCTGGCGTGGCGGGCACTGATAGTGGTGGCGGCCGCGGCCGGGGCACTGTTGGTCGTCGGGGTATGGCGGCGCTGGCGGCGGGCGGTGCTCATCCCGGTGGGAGTCTGGCTGGTGGGAGCTATCGTCCTCGGCAGCATCTATCCGGCGCTGGTGCAGAGGTTCCAGGTGGAGCCCAGCGAGCTGGCGCGGGAGACTCCCTACATCGAGCGCAACATCAGGCTTACCCGCTACGCGTTCGACCTGGAGAAGATAGAGGAAAAGGACGTCGAGGTGGAAAAAGCCCCCAGCCAGCATGATATCAGCCGGAACGCGGCCACGATAAACAATATCCGGCTCTGGGACTACCGCCCGCTGAAAGACACCTACAACCAGATACAATCGATACGCCTGTATTACGACTTTACCGACGTGGATGTGGACCGGTACCGCATTGACGGAGATTACCGCCAGGTGCTGCTGAGCGCCCGGGAGCTTTCCCCGGAAAAGCTGACCACACAGGCGCAGAAGTGGGTCGTCCGCCGTCTCCAGTTCACCCATGGCTACGGAGTGGCGATGAGTCCGACCAACGAGATAACCGAGCAGGGCCTGCCCAATCTCTGGATACAGGACGTACCCCCGAGAGGGCGGATAGAGGTGGAGCGGCCGGAGATATACTACGGGGAAAAGACCAGCGAGTACGTCATCGTCGATACCAAAGTAGAGGAGTTCGATTACCCGAGGGGAGATACCAATGTCTACACCGAATATGCCGGGGAGAGCGGAATAGAGCTGAACTCCTTTGTCCGGCGATTCGCCTTCGCCTGGGAGCTAGGCGACATCAACATTCTCATCAGCGGAGAGCTAACGCCGGAGAGCAAGCTTCTGCTGCACCGCAACATACAGGAGCGGATAAAACGGGTGGCCCCCTTCCTGGAACTGGACAGGGACCCGTACATCGTGGTGGACAACGGCCGCCTGTACTGGATACAGGATGCCTACACGACGACGGCCCGGTTTCCCTATTCCGAGCCGACGCCGGGAGGGCTGAACTACATTCGTAACAGCGTCAAGGTGGTGACCAGCGCCTACGACGGCTCGGTAAAGCTTTACCGGATAGACCCGGAAGACGCGATTGCGCAGACCTACGCCGATATTTTTCCCGACCTGTTTACACCGATAGAGGAGATGCCGGAATCACTGCGGGCGCACCTGCGTTACCCGCTCGACCTGTTCCAGGTGCAGGCGTCAGTCTACGAGACCTACCACATGCAGAACCCGCGGGTATTCTACAACAAGGAAGACCTGTGGACGGTCCCGGTGGAGACCTATTCCGGTTCCGAGCGGCCGGTGGAGCCGTATTACGTGATAATGAAGCTGCCGGGGGAGACGGGAGAGGAGTTTGTGCTGATGCTGCCGCTGACGCCGACGCAGAAAGACAATATGATTACCTGGCTGGCGGCGCGCAGCGACGGGGAGAGGTACGGCAAGTTTATCGCCTTTAACTTCCCCAAGGACAGGCTTATCTACGGGCCGCGGCAGATAGAAGCGCGCATCGACCAGGACACGGATATCTCCAGCCAGTTTACCCTGTGGGGACAGGAGGGCTCCCAGATAATCCGGGGCAACCTGCTGGTGATACCGATAGAAGAATCGCTACTGTACGTCGAGCCGGTATACCTGCGGGCGGAGAGGGGCCAGCTACCCGAGCTGAAGCGGGTCATCGTGGCCAGCGGGGACCGTATCGCCATGGAACCGACGCTGGCCGACAGCCTGAACGTAATCTACGGCGGCGCGGCGGAGGTCCAGCCGGAGGAGCCGGCGCCGTCACCGGAACCGGGCGGAGAACCGCCTGCCGAGGTGGCCGAGCTCGCCCGCCAGGCGCAGGAACACTACACCCGGGCGCAGGAGCACCTCGCCGCGGGCGACTGGGCGGCGTGGGGCGAAGAGCTGGCAAAGATGGAAGAGGTCCTGCGCCAGCTGACAGATATAGCCGCCGAGTAGCAAGCGAAACGAGCGCGAATGATATCTGACAGTTAGCCTGACGGACTTCAGTTCCCGTGCATGGTCCGCACGGCGCCCCATTCCTCCAATGCAAATCCCAGCACGTTTGCATACGGCCAGCTCCGGTGCTATTATACCTAGCAATTCTAGGTATGCGACGACCCAATCCGGTAGAGATTGCTTCGCTACTTTCGCAGCGACAAACAGGGAACGAACAAACACAAATAAAAGCGGGAGGGGAGTTGCACCGGGGGGAACAGTCAGCATAATATATCAGCAAACGATATACCGGGTAAGGCGAGGTAAGCAATGGCAACGAGGAAAGAACTGGTCAAAGGCAGCACGGGCTCCCTGCTCCTCTGCCTGCTGGAACAGCAGGCGATGTACGGCTACCAGATCATCAAAGAGATGGAAAGGCAGAGCCAGGGCTATTTCAAGTTCAAAGAGGGAACGCTCTACCCGGCTCTCCACCGTCTGGAAAAAGAGGGGCTGGTCACGGGCAAGTGGCAGGCACTGCCCAGCGGACGCCCCCGGCGCTACTATCATCTGACCACCAAAGGCAAGGCCAAGATAGCCACGGAGAGGGTACAGTGGCAGGACTTCCTGGCGGCAATGCGTTTGATTATCAAGCCATCCAGCACTTAAGCAAGGGTGAAGTACGATGACGTCTTCAGCAGGTCATTACCTGGCAAGCCTCAGGAGCAGTCTCGGGCTGGAGTCCTTCCTCAGTTCGTTCAAGGACGAAGACGGGGAGATAATCGACGAGATAAAGGCGCACATCGAGGACCAGGTGGAGGAACTGAAAGAGTCCGGCCTGTCCGAGGAGGAAGCGACCAGGAGCTGTCTCGGGCGGCTGGGTTCGGTAAAGCTCATCGCCCGTCAGATATACGAAGCCCACAGCCAGGGCAGCTGGCAGCAGGCGGTCCTGGCGGCGACGCCCCACCTTGTCTTCGGGGCGCTGTTTGCGCTGAACTGGTGGCAGCACCTGTTCTGGCTGGCGGTGGTGATTACGCTGGTGGTGGGGGCCACCATTTACGGGTGGTGGCACAACAGGCCGAACTGGGTCTTCCCGTGGCTGGGGTACTCACTGGTGCCGGTGGCGGTGGCGGGGCTGCTGCTGCCCTATCTGCCGAAGGGGCTGCTGTGGGTGGCGGTAGCAGTATATATCCCGCTGGCGACGTGGTGGCTGTATTACCTGGTACACGAGACAATAAGGCGGGACTGGCTGTTCGGGCCGGTGATGCTGCTGCCGGCGCCAATCATCACCGGCTGGTTTCTGGCGGTGGAGCCGGACGGGCAATTGAGCCAGTTCACCGTACAGCGTGTCTACAGTTTCGCGCCGTGGATAGGGCTGAGCTTTATCACCCTGGCCCTGACTATAGCCGCGTTTATCCGGCTGAGGCAGCGGTGGGTGCGGGCGGCGCTGCTGATAACGTCCGGGCTGCTGCTGCTGACCATGGTGGCTTACTACGCAGAGGGCAGGCTGAGCCTGCCGGCATTCCTGTTTCTGCTGCTGGGGATGGTGGCGCTGTTCCTGATTCCGGCGCTGCTGGAGCGGCGCATCAAGAGCAGCTACAAGCGAAGGTTCCAGCAGTTCCTGGAAAGCTACTGACCGCTGCCGGAATACGCCGCGTAAAGGTTTTTCGATGCCGAAGGTTGCCGTGGTTACCGATAGTCCTGCCTGCCTTACCAGGGAACTGGCGGAGGGGCACGGCATAGAGATTGTGCCGATAAACTTCTACGCCGGGGGGAAAATGTACCGGGACGGGGTGGATGTCACTCCTTCCGAGGCTTACGACCTGTTCCTGGCGGACCCGGAGTCCTTCAAGACATCAGCGGCCTCACCCGATGACTGCCTGAACGCATACCGGAAAGCGAGCCGGCGTGCGGAAAACATTGTCTTCGTGACCGTATCGCTAAAGCTGAGCGCGGTATACCGTTCGGCGCAGGAAGCAATCGAGCTTGCCCGGACGGAGCTCCCGGGGGTGAACATCAAACTGGTTGATTCCGGGCTGGCAACGCCGGCGGAGGGGTTCGTGGCGCTGGGGGCGGCGCGGGCGGCGGAGGCGGGGAAGGACCTGGAGGGAGTGGCGGGCGCCGCGGAGGAGATAAAGGGGAGGGTGGGTTGTTTCATCCTGCTGGACACGATACGCCACGTTTACCGGTCCGGGCGGGTGCCCAAGATTGCTTCGATGGCGGGGTCAGTGCTTAATATCAAGCCGATTCTGACGGTAGCCGGGGAGGTCCATTTTTTGACCGCGGTGCGGAGCCGGAGGAGGGGAATAGAACGTATCCTGGAGATGATGGGGGGAAAGGTGGGGAGAAGCCCGGCGCATGTTTCCGTGTTTCATGCCTACGCGCCGGAGGAAGCGCACAAACTGAAAGAGAGAGTCAGCGCCGAGTTCAACTGCGCCGAGCTGTGGCTGGGCGAGTTCAGTCCGGTTATGGGCTACGCCTGCGGGACGGGCACGGTGGGGGTGGCGTTCTATACTGACGACTGAAGGACGGGGGGCAAGCGCGACCAGGTGAGACTCCGTCCGGAGGCGAAAGGAAAGAAGTGACGCTGGAGATAATCACCACCCTAGTTACCGGCTACCTGCTGGGGGCGATACCTTTCGCCTATATCGCCGGGCGGTGGCGGAAGGGGGTGGACATCCGGGAGGTGGGCGGGGGCAATATGGGCGCGCTGAACACGGTGCGGGAGATAGGGTTGTGGGCCGGGGTGGCGGTGCTGGCACTGGACACGGGGAAGGGGGCGGCGGCGGTGCTGATTGCCGCCGGGCTGGGGCTGGCGCCGATATGGGTCTTTGCCGCCGGGGCGGCGGCGGTGGCGGGGCACAACTGGCCGGTCTTCCTGAAGTTCCGGGGGGGCAAGGGGGCTGCCACGACCATCGGCGTATTTCTGGTCCTGATGCCGGCGGAGATGGGTATCAGCCTGGCGATAATCGCGGTGGTGGTGGTCATCACGGCTAACGTACGCCTGGCGATGGCGGTGGGGCTGACGCTGCTACCGGCAATCCTCTGGCTGTTCGACGGTTCGGGGTGGCTTATCGGTTACTCCCTGGTGCTGGCGGCTTTCCTGCTGGGGCGTTCTCTGCCGGGCAGTAAAGAAGCGGTCACCGGAAGCCGCGCCTTGTTTATCGACCGCGAGCGTCATTTCTGGCAGGCGAAAAAGAAAGATGGATAGATGACGAGGAAAACGGGGATAGTTACCGACACCACCGCCTGCATCCCGAAGGAACAGGTGGCGGAGCACGACATAGAAGTGGTGCCGGTGGCTCTCATTTTTGAAGACGAGACCTACCGGGACGGGAGCGATATCAGTCCGGCCCAGTTTTACCGGCGGCTACGGGAAACGGAGCGGCTGCCGACTACCTCGGCTTCATCACCGGAGCCGTACCTGGAAGCGTTCCGGAGGGCCAGCCGGAGAGCGAGGAACATCCTCTGCCTGACCGAGCCGTCCCGTTTCACCGCCCTGTACAATTCGGCGCGGGTGGCGCAGGACAGGGCGCAGGCGGAGCTTCCGGAGACGAAAATAGAGGTGATGGAAGCGACTACCGCCGCCGCGGGGCTGGGGCTGACGGCGCTGGCGGCGGCCAGAGAGGCCGGGGCGGGAAAGGGCCCGGAGGAGGTGGCCGCCACGGCGAGGAGGGTGATGTCCCGGGTACACCTGTACGCCACGCTGGACACGCTGGAGTACCTGGTGAGAGG
>CAZTMR010000071.1:0-6117 GCA_964615345.1 uncultured Dehalococcoidaceae bacterium
CAAAAGTCAATTCAATTCAAGCTGTCTTTCTTATGATGTCAGGAGTTCTGAAATTGCTTCTTCGCGATGCTCCTCGCAATGACAATACGGGGGGAGATTCGTCATAAGCCAGTAAACATTGCTTTTCTTAAGACGCCTGGTTTGATTACTTAAACCTCTTTACTTCAAAGCAGTACAGCTTCAGTGTTTCGTCCGGGGAGATGCCGGCCTTGCGGCAGCAGATGGAGACCTGCTGGTCAACGGTGTCAACGCCTTCCAGGTCAGGCAGGAGCAGGCCGCGGCGGTGGCCGCACTCCACGATGAGGCCGTGCTTTTTCGGGTCGAGAGCGTCTTTATCGGCAACGAGGCGGGGGCTGGTGAGCACGTCGACGCTGTAATCGAGCTCATCCAGCTCCTCCGGGGCCACGGGGGGGAAGCGGGGGTCCCGGGTGGCGGCGCTGACGGCGTTGGTGATTATTTCCTCGGCCACGGTGGGCCGGACGGGCTCAAAGGTGCCGATGCAGCCTCTCAGCTCGCCGCGCTTGTGAAGGGAGACGAAGACGCCGGCGGTTTCCGTCATCTCCGGGGTGGGGTCTTGCGGGGGGCGGATAACCCGGCCTTCCCGGACGAAGACCTCTATGGTGCGGCGGGCCAGCCTGACCAGGGAGTGCATCTCTGCGGCTTTGAGCAGGATGCCGGCGTAGCCGACGACGCTGGAATAATCCGCGGTGGCGTCACCGCTGGTGCGGTATTCGACCAGCTCGGCGGTTTCAGCGCCGAGCTCCCTGGCGGCGGTGATGAGACTGACCACCGGGGCGTAGCCGCACATAGAGATGTCCAGCTCCTCCACGCAGCGCAGCAGTTCCGCGTCATCGAGGGCGAGGATGGCATCAATGGCCCGGGAGTCCTTGGTCTGGGCTAGTTCCTGTGGCTCGTAGTGGGTCATATCACTGCTGGCGATGATGACGGTCTGCCGGCCGGTCTCTTTGACGGCGCGGGCAATCTCCCGGCCGATTTCCCGGTAAACGTCACCGGTGGCGGGAGAGAGGACGACGGGGACGATGCGGAAGGCAGGTCCGAAAAACTGGAGGAGGGGGAGCTGCACTTCTATGGAATGCTCGAACTGGTGGGCGGCCTCGTCTGCGCGGAGATATTCGGAGCCGGCTTCCAGGCGCGAGGCCAGCGCGGCGTCTATTTCCACGTTACCGAGGGGGGTCTGCCAGGCGCCGCCGGTCATAATGCTGAAGGGTTTTCCCCGGCCGGTGTGGTTGGGGCCGAGGATGATGAAGGTGTCCGGGTAGGCGATGCGGGAGAAGACGCGGGCGGCGACGCCGCCGGAAAAGATGTAGCCGGCGTGGGGGGCTACCGCCCCGATGACGGCTTCTTTTTCCGCTGCCGCCGGCCGGCCGGCGAGGGTCTCGATAAGCGCCTTCAGGTGAGGCGCGGAGGCCGGGTAAAACTGTCCGGCGACGATGGGCTCCCTAATCATTTTGACCTCCCCGGGGTGTCCGGATATTGAGTTCTGCCCCGCAGTATTTGCACTTCGAGCCGGCCAGACCGGCGGCCCCGGTGTTATAGCCGTGGCGTTCAATAACGAGTTTGCCGCAGCGGTAGCAGGAGGTATTTTCGCCGCGGTGACCGGGGACGTTGCCGGTGTAGATGAACTTGAGGCCGGCTTTTTCCCCGATGACGCGGGCCCGGTCCAGGGTGGAGAGGGGAGTGGGGGGGAGATGGCCGAGGCGGTGGTGGGGATAAAAGCGGGTGACGTGCCAGGGGGTGAGCTCGCCCAGCTCAGCGTGTATCCATTCGGCCAGGGCGGTAAGCTGTTCGTCATCGTCGTTCAGGGTGGGGATGATGTTGGTGACCACTTCCAGGTGCATATTCCAGTGGTGGCGGGCCCGGCTGGCGACGTCCAGGATGCCGCGCCAGCGGGAGACCCGGGCCAGGTCCCGGTAAAAGGCGTCCGAGAAGCCTTTGATATCGACGCGCCAGGCGTCCAGGTAGGGGCCGATGGCGTCCAGGGCTTCCGGGGTGATGTAGCCGTTGGTAACGTAGACGGTGTAGAGGTCATTTTCCTTTGCCAGGCGGGCGCCGTCCAGGGTGTATTCAAACCACATGGTGGGCTCATTATAGGTCCAGGCGATACCCCGGCAACGGTACTGCCGGGCCAGGTCAACGGCCAGCTGCGGCGGAACCTCCCGGGAGCCGCGCCAGGGCTGGTCATCCACGGGGCAGGCGATTTCCCAGTTCTGGCAGTGCTGGCAGTGAAAGTTACAGCCCCAGCCGCCGAGGGAAAAGACGAGACTGCCGGGGAAGAAGTGGAAGAGGGGTTTTTTCTCAACCGGGTCAGCGGCCATGGAGGAAGCCATGGCGTAGTTCAGGTTGTAGAGGGTGCCTTCCCGGTTCTGGTACATACGGCAAACGCCGAACCTGCCGGGGGCGATGGCGCAGCGCCACTGGCAGATGTGGCACCTTACCCGGGAGCCGGTCAACTTTTCCGCGAGCATCGCCTGGCGCATTTCCAACCTCTACGACAATTATAACACCGGAAGATGGTCAATGACAGGGCGGGGGGGGTAATCCGTGGCGCGCCGGTACCGGCGGGTGGTTTGCGGCGGAGGGGGCAAAGTGTTAAGATTAACCGACACCCGGCACGCTCTCAGGGAGAGACTCTTTCTCCCGAAATGTCCGGGTTTTCAGGTTCCGGGAGTAATTGCTCGTTCGATGATGTCACAGGGAAAACCGCGACGGATTTTTTACGGCTGGTGGATAGTTATCGCCTCGTTTCTGACGGCGATGTACGTGGGGGGAACGGTATTTTACGGGTTTACCGCCTTCTTCGAGCCGATACAGGCGGAGACGGGCTGGAGCCACACGCAGCTATCCCTGGCGGCTTCCCTGCGGGGGCTGGAGATAGGGCTGCTTTCCCCGATCGTCGGTTTTCTGGTGGACCGGCTGGGGCCGCGGAAGGTGGTCTTCAGCGGCGTGCTGACCACGGTGCTGAGCCTGGTCCTGCTCAGTAAATCAACGTCACTGGCCATGTTTTACGTTGCTTTCGGCCTGCTGGCGATAGGCACCAGCGCCTGTACGGTGACAGTGATGCTGACGGCGATGGCCAACTGGTTCCGGCGCCGGATGGGGATTGCCAGCGGGATGGCGATTGCCGGTTTCGGCTTTAGCGGTTTACTGGTACCGGTCATCGTGCGGCTCATCGATTTGTACGACTGGCGGCAGGCGATGCTGGTACTGGCGGCCGGGATGGTGGTGCTGATTATGCCGCTTTCGCTGGTTTTCCGGCACCGGCCGGAGGACTACGGGTACCTGCCGGACGGGGAGGAAGAAAGCGTGCCGGAGCCGCGGTCCGGTACGGGGCGGGCGCCGGTGGCGGACGTGGAGCTGAGCGCAAAGCGGGCGCTCCGGAGCGGGGCGTTCTGGCGGCTGGCGCTGGGGAGGATGTACCTGATGATAACGATGATGGCGGTAATCACGCACGTGATGCCTTATCTCAGCAGCCTGGGTATCCGGAGGGCAACTTCTGGCCTGGTGGCGACGGCCATTCCGCTGACCAGCATCATCGGGCGGCTGAGCTTCGGGTGGCTGGGGGACAGGTTCAGCAAGCGAGTGGTGGCGGCGGCGAGCTTCATTATGATAAGCGTGGGGGTGCTGCTTTTTTCCGGCGTTTCCACGGAGCAGGCCTGGCTGCTGATTCCCTTCGTGGCGGTGCTGGGGGTGGGCTACGGGGGTACCAATGCCATACTGCCGGTGATGGCGCGGGAGAGCTTCGGGCGGGGGAGGTTCGGGAGTGTGTACGGGTTGATGGAGGGGATAGGGGCGACGGGGAGTATAATAGGTCCGACTCTGGCGGGGTGGTCCTATGATACGCTGGGTAACTACCAGCCGATATGGCTTTTGCTGGCGGTGATGGCGGTGGTGGCGGTGGTGGCCGTGTCCACGGAGGCGCCGGAGAAGGGAAAGAGGTGAGCGCGGTCAGGGCGGAAATCAGGCGGACGGGGCTGACAAGCGCTCAGTGTGTGCCGGGGTCAGGCAGGCTCAACGCTTCCGGTTCTGGCGGCGCCGGCGCCGGGCGCTGGCTTTTTCTTTCAGCCGGGCGGTTTCTCTTTTTGACATAAAGTAGCGGTGGGTTTTGGCTTCGCGCAGGATGCCGCTGGTCTGCACCACTCTCTGAAAGCGGCGGAGCAGGGCGTCCTGAGATTCGCCTTCGCGCAGTTTAACTTCCAATCACATCACTCCAGAATCTGCGGCCGCAGACCGGGGCGGACGAATACCGGCCTCCGTTTTTCTGCGGGCCTTATTTCGACTTTAGCGCCGCGGGGACCGAAGGGGACTTCCGTGCAGATACCGCACTCAGCGTACTGGAAAGGCCTGTCCGGAAAATCACCGGGTAACCTTCTTCCCGATAAGTTAGCTGGAGTTCGGGTCACCCAATGACGTCGCTAACATGCTCCAAGCTTGTTTTAGCCGCGGGTAATAACCTGAACGGGAACTATTTTCAGTGTACCGGAAAGGGGCGGCCAGTGTCAAGGGAGGAGAAGAGCAGGTAGTGTTTGCTTCTGACCGCTTTTCATACTCACCCCTGTATCCTCCTCTCAAACAGGTGCAATGATGACGAGCTATGGTCAGTATGTTTGAGAGGGAGGAGATGGTAAGAGGGGGCGAAGCCCCCTCTTTATTGGATGACACCCTCTCCAGGCGGGAACAGGGATGGTTTTCCGCCGACGTTACAGGCTGGAAAGCGGCAAGAGGCTGAGGCAGGCACAAAACAGCTAAACGCGAAGAGGAAGCGGGAAGCACCCGCTTCCCCCGCCTATTTTTTGGCTTCGGTCAGTTCCGGGCGGGTGTAGGCCTCGTTGACCTGGCGGGCGGGGTGGCTCTGGGCGTTATAGTCCTTGAGGGCGGAATCACCGCGCATCCGGTCGAGTTTGCCCTGTTTGGAGAGTCGTTCGTAAATCATTATCCAGGCGCAGTTGCGCTCGTTGCTGGTCTCGCACTTGCCGTTTTTGTAGCCGCCGCAGGGGCCGTTGACCAGGCTCTTGGCGCACATCGTCATCGGGCAGATGCCGGCGTAATCGGCGAGCAGGCAGTTACCGCAGGCGCGGCATTTTTCCAGCCAGGTGCCTTCCGCGGCGGTGACCCCGATGAAGCGGGTGTTCAGCGCCGGCAGCACCGGTCTGGACTCCAGCATCTCGGCGACGAACTGTACCCCGGCGCCGCAGGCGGTGGAGAGGACGGCGTCATACTCTCCGGCTTTTTCCAGTACGGGCTCGATATACTCTCGGTCGCACTGGCGCTCGATGGTTATCTCGCCGATTTCGAGCTCTTTGCCGTTGAGCCGGCCGGCCATGCGGAGTTCGGCGGCGAGCAGGCCGACCTCTTTTTCTCCGCCGGCCTGGCAGACGCTGACGCAGGTGCCGCAGCCCAGGATGAGCAGACGGTCAAATCCCTTGATGATTTCAGTGATTTCTTCAAACGGTTTTCTTTCGGCAACAATCATCGCTTTGCGGTCTCCTTTTTCAGCGGGTTGGGGCCGAGGTTGCGGGCCCTTTCCGCCATCTCATTGCAGGCGGCGGCGAAGCGGGGGGCGTCCGAAGCGCCCACGTTGAACATTTCCACGCGCTCCGGCTCGATGCCTATCTCTTCCAGCATAGCTCTGGCGTGCCGGACTCTTTTTTTAGCTCTCAGATTTCCTTCCAGGAAATGACAATCGCCTTCCTCTCAGCCGGCGACGAAGACGGCGTCCGCGCCGTCCTCGAACGCTTTGAGCAGGTGCAGCGTGTCTACCTTTCCGGAGCACATCAGCTTGACGATGCGGACATCGGGCGAATACTCCAGCCGCATCGAGCCGGCGAGGTCCGCCGCCGAGTAAGCGCAGTAGTGGCAGCAGAAGCCGATTACTTTTGGTTGGTAATCCCCGGCCATATTGACTCCTTTTCGGCTATTCTGTTATCAGGGCGGCGCTCTTGGCCATTACCTGAGCGTCCGAGTAGTGCTGCAGCTTGATGGCTTTACGCGGGCACTGGCTGGCGCAGATGCCGCAGCCCTGGCAGGCGGCCGCCTCGATGTGGGCGACGCCGTCTTCGTTTATGCGGGGCACGTCAAAGGGGCAGGAGCGGACGCAGG
>CAZTMR010000072.1:0-5824 GCA_964615345.1 uncultured Dehalococcoidaceae bacterium
ATGCGGGGAATACCCATTCTTACCTTCATTAATAAAATGGACCATCCCGGACGTGACCCGCTGGAGTTGCTCGATGATGTCGAGAGGGTACTCGGTATCTCAGCCGTGCCCCTTAACTGGCCTGTTGGTGACGGGCCTACTTTTCAGGGGGTGTATGATCTCCAGGGCAAGCGACTTCTCCGGTTCCAGCGCACCGCTCATGGACAGCGCCGGGCCCCAGCCGAGGTGACCGGGCTTGACGACCCGCTGCTGCCAGAGCTATTGGGGGAACAGGCGTGCCGGAAGCTTATTGAGGATGTAGAGCTCCTTCACGGAACGGCCGGAGCTTTTGATGAGGAGCTTTTTTTCTCCGGCGAGATGACGCCGGTATTCTTCGGCAGCGCCCTGAATAACTTCGGGGTGGGGCCCTTCCTGGAAGCAATCCTTGGTCTGGCACCTTCACCGGCCCGGCGGGAGACCGGGCAGGGTACAATAGACCCGGCGAGTGAGGTATTTTCCGGATTTGTCTTCAAGGTGCAGGCCGACATCGACCCGCGTCACCGGGACAGAATGGCCTTTCTCCGCGTCTGCTCCGGCCATTTCCGGAAAGACATGACCGTGCATCACCCCCGCCTGGGCAGGGATATGCGGTTATCGCGTGCCTTCCGGCTCTTTGCCCGGGAACGGGAGCCTATTAACGAAGCCTTCCCCGGCGATGTCATCGGCGTGGTCAGCCCCGGCCTGTTTACCATCGGCGATACGGTGACGACCGGTGAACCGGTTCCCTTCGCAAAGATACCGCGTTTCCCGCCGGAGCACTTCGCCGTATTGGTCAACACTGACATCAGCCGAT
Source organism: uncultured Dehalococcoidaceae bacterium (assembly GCA_964615345.1). Classification (GTDB taxonomy): domain Bacteria; phylum Chloroflexota; class Dehalococcoidia; order Dehalococcoidales; family RBG-16-60-22; genus JACZSH01. The sequence continues at coordinate 833 of CAZTMR010000072.1, forward strand.
ACAAGCAGTTTCACAAGGGGCTGAAGCAGCTGGAAGAAGAGAGGGCCGTTCAGGTGCTCCACACCGAAGACGCCCATCGCCGGGAGACCATCCTGGCCGCAGTGGGCGAGTTGCAGTTTGACGTGGTACTGGCCCGCCTGCAGGATGAATACGGCGTCCAGGCGCGGGCCGACCGGCTGCCCTTTACTGCGCGCGGTGGGTAAAAGGTGAACCTGAAGCACTCAACCAGCTGACCCTTTCCCGGCGCTACAACCGGCGCTGCCCTGACCGGCAGGGACGGCCGGTTGTCCTTTTCTCGTCAGTCTGGGACCTGGAGTACGCTCAGAAGGAAAACCCGGAAGTCTCCTTCATCGAAGTAGGATAAATGAAAGGCAAGGAAACAATGGACACGGAGAGGCTACGAGACAGGTTTCGTGGCGCCATGCTCGGAGTGGCGGTAGGAGATGCTCTGGGGGCACCTTTTGAAGGGACGGGCAAGGCAGGCTCTACCGACCTCAAGCATTTGGAAACGGAGCCGGGGCCATTACGCTATACCGATGATACTCATATGACCCTAGGAATGGCTGAATCACTTCTTGAGCAACGAGGGTTTGATGGGGGGCACATGGCAAAGACCTTTGCCCGGAACTATTACCAGGAGCCGTGGCGGGGCTATGGCTCAGGACCACCCCAGGTCTTTCAGCTACTGGCCCAGGGGGTGCCGTGGGATAAAGCGGGAGGCGCGCTTTTCGGGGGAACCGGCTCCTTCGGAAACGGTGCTGCCATGCGCGTCACGCCGGTTGCCCTGGCCTATTACCGTTACCCCCAGAGCGTGGTCTCTTTTGCCGCGCAGTCTGCCCTGATTACTCACTCACACGAACTCGGTATCAAGGGGGCGATTCTCCAAGCCTGCGCTATCGCATATCTTCTCCAATGGGAGCCCGGTATGCCATTCAATCCAACGGCATTCCTGCGTCTTCTGGAGGGAGTAGCGCCAAGTCCGGAATTCAGGAGAAAACTGAAAAGGATGATAACGCTGCTACCCGGGGCACCGTCAGGTGAGGTGATAAAGGAGTTGGGTAACGGTATCGCCGCTCACGAGGCCGTACCGGTGGCCCTTTACACCTTTCTCCGGAACCACGACTTTTTCTCTAAATCCGCGCTCTATGCCATCAGTTTGGGAGGCGATACTGATACCATCGCCAGCATGGCCGGCGCTCTCTCGGGCGCTTACCTGGGAGAGTCGGCAATTCCGCCGGTCTGGCGCGAAGGAGTGGAAAGTGCTGGCCGTCTCCGGGAACTGGCAGACCAATTGCTGGAGCTTGCCTTAGATATAGATCTCCGGGAGGGGGAAACAAGCCTATGATGACGCAAACTGAAGACATGGCGCTACTGACCGACCTCACGAGCTTACCATGACCCAGAGCTGTTTCCATGAAGACCATAATGAACCGGCCACGTTCAGTTTGTTTATCCGTAAATATCCACCCAACCGTGGATTCTTTGTCTCTGCGGCCTGGAGGATGTGCTGCGCTACCTGGAAGGTTTTCGCTTCACCCCAAAGACTACCGACTGGCTGCATCGCACCGGCCTCTTCTCCGGTGATTTCCTGGACTATCTTAAGGAATTTACCTTAAAGTTAATTTCCGCCACTGTCACGAGAAGACCGGGGCCAAGATATTTTATATCTATGACCCCGACCTGGTGGTCTCGCTTTGAAGACAACACAGCTATGCTTTTTGATTAGTTTCTTGGATTCTTCCAGAAATTTGGGGGCATTAACCTGCTCGTCTGTGAAGCCGTGCACTTCTTTGGCATGCTTTACTCCATATTCTTGAACTTCTTGGCCGGGTCTGACGGGCATCTTTTTCCCCGGGATAGAACACGCCGGGGAAGCCAAGAAGGCGAGCGAGCATCTTGGTGACCTGGAGCAGCGGCGGGGTATCCAAGAAGGATCACTGAAAATTGACGCTGAAATTGGCACCGCGGTGGGAGTCTCTAACTCTTTAGAGATAGCCCGGAGCAGCCCGCGGCTGGTGGCGCTGACTGTAGGTGAGACAGGTCTGTACCAGGACCTCCGTCTTGACATAGAGGCCAGCCTTGACAAGGATCCGCTGCGCTTCATCAAAGGGGAAATCATTGTCAATGCGCGCGCCGCCGGCATCCAGGCTCAGGGCATGGGCTATCCGCTGAGCATAACCCTGGAGGAAGCTGAAGGCCCCGTATTGAAGCAGGCTGTTCGCCGGGCGCGGGATACTGGCTTCAAAGGTTCAATCTGCCACCATATCTCATGGGTTAAAGTATGCAACGAGGGTTTCCGTCCCAGCGAAGAGGAGATGGCTTATTACCGCAAAGCGAGAGAGGTGTTTGCTGACGGCTTGCGCAGGGGACTGGCCTCGGTGCCGCTCAATGGCAAGATGATTGACGTACCTGTGGACCGCCGGGCACGGGCTTTTTTGGAGTGGGGCAAGCAGTGCGCCGAGCGGGACGAAGAAAAAGCCAGCGTTTCTTGACCATCCGGGCCGGACTATCGTAAGCTGTCAGGGAAAGCGGGGCCCTACCGGCTCCCTGACTTCAGGGGGTAGTGACATTTGATGACGGCTGTTTTTATTTCCAGCAGGCATATTTACCGCACTGAACCGCGGGGAGGACAATATGAGGAAAAAGACCAGGATAGGCGCTGCCCAGATATCACCGGTATTTTTTGACACCGAGCAAACGCTGCAAAAGACCCTAGACTATATTGATGAAGGAGGCCGCTTGGGGCTTGACCTTCTGGTTTTTCCGGAGACCTACTTTAGCGGCTATCCTTTCTGGAGAGGAGGGGTTTCCGTAAAAGAATCGACCGAACTGGGGGCCCGGCTGGTACGGTCGGCGATACGGTGGGATGGTAGAGAGGCACAGCAACTGGCGGAAAGAGCTCGCGCCGCAGGCGTCAACTGCGTTATCGGGTGTAACGAGCTGTCCGACCAGCCGGGGAGCCTGACCATCTATAACTCGGCGCTGGTTATCAGCCGCGAAGGCCGGATAGCCGGCCGCCACCGCAAACTCATGCCGACTCATTCGGAAAGGGTATACTGGGGTATGGGGGATGCCAGCGATATACGCGTTTTTGACCTGGATATCGGCAGGCTGGGTGTCAGTATCTGCTACGAACACCATATGACCCTGCTGCGCGCCGCTCTGGCCATCAAAGGTGAGGAAATCCACTGCGCGCTGTGGCCGGGTTGGTGGACGGTGGAGGGGCACCTGGGCGCCAAATCTCCCCGGGTGGAAGCGGGCAGGTGCGATATTGAATCCGCCATCCGCCAACATGCCGTGGAAAACCAGGTACCGGTGGTTAGTTCAAGCTGGTACCTGCGGGCGGAAGATATCCCTCCCGCCCTGGAAGGCAAAATGAAACATAATTTGGCTATCGGGGGCAGTGCCATTGTCAACCCCTCCGGAATAATCACGGAAGGGCCGATCTTTGAACCGGAAACCATTGTCTATTCTGAAATCGACCTTTCCGAGAGGGAACTGTCCAAAGTCTATCTGGACGGGATTGGTCATTACGCCCGCCCGGACTTGCTGACCTTGAATATCCGTGAGGAAGCCTGGTCACCGGCCGGTCCGAATAGGATATCCCCACCTCCGGCCAAGTTCAAGGAAGAAGAACTGGCGGCGGTTCTGGCGCGGTACGATGTGAACAGAGATAAACTGGAAGATATCCTGAAAAGCCATTTCCAGACCGAAGTGTAGTGTATCCCTCTGTTCTCCGGTACCTGAATGGGGAAGAGCTTTGTCTCCAGCTCCGGGGGCTGGCCGGACCAACGGAAGAAAGGCTGCGGCGGCAAGCTATGATGGAGTATGCCTGGAGGTGATATGAAAACATACGTAATAGGGACCGGTGGAGTGGGGGGTTTTTTTGGAGGTATGTTAGCCCGGGCCGGAATGGACGTGACTTTTCTGGCCAGGGGAGAGCATTACGAGGCGATAAAAACCCGCGGTCTGACGGTAAAGAGCGTGGTGGGGGACTTTCAGGTCAAACCGGCAAAGGTGGTGGGGAGTATCCCGGAAATAAAAGCTCCTGACCTGGTAATGTTTACGGTGAAAACCTATGACACCGCGGAGGCGGCCCGGCAGCTGGCGGATGTGGTGGGCGAAAGCACTATCATAATATCTTTTCAAAACGGTGTGGAAAATGACAGAGAGATAAAAAAATACGTAAAAGGGGCCGGAGTCTTTCCCGGGCTGGCATTTGTGGCTTCCACCAGAACCGCGCCCGGTGTCATCGAGCAGACGGGAGGAGCGCGGAAACTTATTTTTGGTGACCGTGAATCTCCCTCTAATGAAGGCCTCAGTAAAGTTCAACAAATGATGGCGGAAGCCGGAATTGACGCCGCCGTGTCCGCTGACATAAAGAGAGATCTGTGGGAAAAGTTCATATTTATCTGCGCTTTTTCTGGCATGACCGCGATATGTCGCTCTGCCATTGGCAAAGTATTGTCTGACCCGCCGGCCAGGGAAAGCTATGAGGGCTGCGTAAGGGAGGCTATCACGGTGGCCAAGGCTTCCGGAACTGGCACCACCGATGCCCTGTTTGATAAAGTGATGCAAATTTCTCAGTCATTCCCGGCCGATTCCAAATCATCGCTGCTGGTGGACATAGAAAACGGCAGAAGGAACGAAATCGAAACGCTGAACGGGGCGCTGGTAAGAGCAGGTCAAAGTTGCCGGTTAAGTGTACCCATCAACCAGCTCATATACAGCGGGATACGTTTGCTATCGCCGTAACCCCGGAACAGGCGCTGAGTGAAAAACCACTGGAGTCTGCCATCTGTAATGGAGCGAAGAATGATATGAAAATTGACCGGGATAGGTGCGTAGATTGTCCCGTAAACCGTGGATTCTTTAAAAAAGGAATCGGTAATGTGGAATCTATGCAGTAGAAAACCCGAGCTGTGCCGAACTATTGGCCCGTAAACCGTGGATTCTTTAAAAAAGGAATCGGTAATGTGGAATCTATGCAGT
>CAZTMR010000073.1:0-5588 GCA_964615345.1 uncultured Dehalococcoidaceae bacterium
CATCACGCTGGTTTCCCTGGGGGAGGACGGCAAACCGCGGCCGGTGGCGCCGCTGATACTGGAGACGGAGGAGGAAAAGCAGCGGAACCGGGAGGCGGTGGCGAGAAGAGAAGCCAGGCTCAGCGAGCGGAGGGAAGAGTAACAGGCCGGCGGCGCGGAGACCGCCGGATTTTATGGCGCGGGCCGCTTGACTTCCAGGATGTTGCGGCGGCGGGCGAGGAGAGACAGCTCGGCGAAGACTGCCGGGCTTTCTTGCGGGGAGGGGGGAGACGCCATCTTCAGGAAGACAGCCTGACCTTCCGGGAAGACCAGGGTGGGAGTGCCGAAGATGCCCAGGGTTTCCACGGCGAAGGTGTGCTGCTCCGCCAGGCGGGTGAGCGCCCGCGGGGAGGGGAAGTCTTCCCGGAAACGGGCCAAATCCAGGCCGACATCACGAGCTACGCGTTCGAGAACACTTCTGTCCTGGATATCAGATCCCCGCACGTGCCCGGCTTCCAGCAGCGCGTGGTGGAAAGCGGCGAAGGCGGTTTTCCCCTGACGGCGGGCGGCTTCCGCGGCCCGGAAGGGACGCAATCCGGGCGCGGCGGCTTTTTCCGGAGCCTCCCAGATTTTACGGCCTTCTTCCGGCGGACGGTTTACCTGCTCGAGGCTGAAGTATTTCCAGTCGATGACAGGCGCCGTTGGCGCGTTTTCCCCGACCCGCTGCAGCCAGACCGCCGCATTGTAGACGTAGGGTCAGCGGTAATCGAAGTAAACGTCCAGGCGCATAGCTTCCGGCTTTTCCTGTTCCGTCATCACAAACAAACCTCAGTTTATATGGTAACGCGGGCGTCCCGCAGAGTCAATGCGCCGGGGTTTATCTCAGTTCCGCCGGCGTCATTGCGCAGGGTTGAGAAGACCGGCGGCAATCTCAATCCAGTAGAGATCGCTTCGCCGCCTTGCTCCTCGCGGTGACAAACGGGGAAACGGCCGAAGGTAAATAAGACCATACGCCAGTCCGTAATATTGTGCTTTTCCCGGGGCGCGGTTAAAATACAGTCGTGAGAGCCAGCGAGGGAGTGCCCAGAGAAGTGACCTGGAAGCCCGTGGTAGCCGGGATTATCAACATCGCCATCGGGGTGATGAACCTGTTCGGGATGTTCCTGGTCATCGTCGTCCTGGTAGCCGTGGGGGGCGGGGCGCTGGCGGTGAGCCGCGTTACAGAAGCGCTGCCGCTGTGGCTGTCCGGAACCATCGAGGGGGTGATGGTGGTTTTCGCCCTGGTGCTGGCGGTCTTCAGCGCACTGCCACTGATAGGCGGAGTCAACGCGCTGCAGCGAAAAAACTGGCGGCTGGCGCTGGCCGGGGCGATAGTGGCGACCCTGAGCACGACGCTGCCCGGCATCGCGGCGACGGTGCTGGTGGCGCTGTCACGGGAGGAGTTCGAATAGGGCAAGGCGGCAAAGCCAGCGTCAGGCGGGGCCGGCGTTACCGTCCTTTTCAAAAAACTTCTTCTGACAATCCGGGCATATGCCGTGGGTAAGCTCAGCCCCGGTATGCTCCCCGATATACTCCTCCACCGATTTCCAGTAGCCCGCATCGTCCCGGAGCTTCTTGCACCAGGCGCAGATGGGGAGCAGACCGCTCAGGGTCTTCACCTCACTCAGCGCCTTCCGGAGCTCCCGGATAAGCTCTTCCCGCTCTTCCGCCGCCTGCTTGCGCTCAGTGATATCACGGGCAAAAGCCACCAGGGCGGGTTTTTCCCGATAGACGGTGGCCGCGGCGACAATCTCGATGGGGACCTGCGTGCCGTCCTTGCGGATGACGGGCGCTTCCACGAGGTCGAGAATGACCTCTCCTTCCAGGCGACGCCAGTACCGCGCCAGAGCGCCGGCCCGGTAATCAGGATGAAGGAGCTCCAACCAACTCATATGGAGAAGCTCTTCCCGGGAATACCCGGTGAGGCGGGGCCATTCATCAGTGACGAAAGTATGCACTCCCGTCTTACCATCTACGTCCTGAAGCATGATCACCGCCTCCCCGATTTCAGAACTCAATTCGATGAGGGTGCGGTAGCGTTCCTCAGACTCACGCAAAGCGTCTTCCGCCCGTTTGCGTTCGGTAATGTCAATGGCGGTGGCAGCAATAAACAAAGGATTACCGGCCCCGTCTTTAACGGTGATGCTCCGGGTGAGGGAGGGAAAAACGATGCCGTCCTTTTTCTTCCGCCAGAGTTCCGTAGTGCCAGAACCCTCCCTTTTCAAAGTACCGTCTTTCAACCTCTTGGCTTCCTTGAACTGCTCCGGGGTAAAAAGCACGGAATAGTGGCGGCCGAGTAACCGGTCGACCTCGTAGCCGTGCATAACGGCAAAGGCTCTATTGGCATAGACGATATTATTATGCTCAAGGTCAATGATGGCAATCCCGTAACCGGCTTTTTCCGTAATCGTCTTGAATTTTCTGAGCTCTTCTTCCGCTTGCTTGCGTTCAGTGATATCCCTATCGACATGTACCGCCTGAACGACGCGACCGTCCGCATCCCCGATGGGAAACACGGAGACTTCAACGTAAGACTTTTTCCCTTCACTGTCAGAGTACACGTGTTCGACTACCGCGCTCTCCCCGGAGGCAATAACCTCGCTGAGCGGGCAAAGGTCATCCGGCGGGACACAGGGGGCAGACCGCCGGTGCGTCAGCTCGTAGCAGGCACGGCCGATGACGTCCGCTTCCTTCAAGCGATACTTCCGCAGAAAGCACTCATTGGCCGCGATGATGGTAAAGTCAGCCACGTTGATAATGGAAACCGCGTCAGAAACACTGTTGAAGACCCTGTGGAAGAACTCCCGCGACCGCTCAAGCTCCGCTTCCCTTTTCTTTCTTTCCGTGACATCACGGAATATCGCCCGCGTGTAAACGGGTTTACCCCGCACCAAGCGGCAGTTTACATTGCCTTCAACGGGGATTTCCCGCCCATCTCCGGCCACCAGCGTGGTGTCAATCAGGCCGACCTTCTCTCCGTGCATCACCTTCCGGAACAGCTCCCGGCAGTGGGCCTGTTCAGCCGGGTGAATGATATCGAAAACGGTCATTTCCGCGGCTTCCCGCCGGGTGTACCCCAGCGTCCGAAGCCAAGCGTTATTCACGTAGCGGAAACGCCCGTCCGGAGCGACCGACTGCATCAGGTCACTGGAGTAATCACAGAAATCCCGGCACTCCCACAGGTCCAGGTCCATCTCTTTCATCGTCACATCTCTCCCCTGACTCGAAACCCCCTATTTTCATTATAAGTCATCCTATGCGCCCCGACAAACAAGGGAGCAGGAGGCAGGGATTGCCAACCGGGGGTACCCGTGCTAAAATCAAACCGCCTGAACGGAGGAGGCGCGAAATGTGGCAGTGGTTCCTGAGCAACGGCATCTGGATACTGTTAGCCATCATCATCGGGCTGATGGTATTCATCGCCCTGAAACGCTGGGCGGGACGGCTACTGCGGAAAGTAGTACCGGAGTCTCTCCACGGTCAGCTGGACGACGTGTTCCGGGTACTGACCTGGGTTATCATCGGCATCGGCGGGGTGCTCATTATCCTGGGCGTGACGGCGGTCAGCATCGCCGCACTGGGAGGAAACGTAGACCCGATACTGGAAGCGATTAGCGGCTGGCTGCTGGAGCACGGCGTGCGTATCTTTATCATCACCGGTATCGCTTACCTGGTGCACCGGCTGGCCCGGGTACTGGCACCGCGGCTCATCGAGCGGTCAATTGCGGGCAGCCGCCGGGGAAGAAGAGCCAAGGCGGAGATGAAGAAGAGGGCCGAAACACTGAGCCATATCCTCATCCAGGTCATCGCCATTATCATCGTGCTAATCGCCCTGTTCATGATTCTCACCGAGCTGGGCATAGACGTTACCGCCGCCCTGGCCGGTCTGGGGATTATCGGCGTGGCGGTAGGCTTCGGCGCGCAATACCTGGTGCGCGACCTTATCGCCGGATTTTTCGTCTTCCTGGAAAACCAGTACAACGTGGGGGACGTGATCAAAGTGGGCGAGTTCTTCGGGATGGTGGAGGAGATATCTTTAAGGCGCACGGTGACGCGGGATATCGACGGGGCGCGCCACGTTATACCCAACGGGGAAATCCGCATCCTGAGCAATCACAGCCAGGAGATGTCAAGGGCCCACCTCAATATCAGCGTGGCCTACAAAGAAGACCTGGACCGGGTGATGGCACTGATGCGGAAGACCTGGGAGGAGCTGGCCCGCGATGATACCTGGAGCCGCTACATCAAGTCAGAGAGCCCCCAGATACTGAGGGTAAACGAGTTCGGGGATTCCGGTATCGTCATCAAACTGGTGGGATGGACGGAGCCGATATACCAGTGGGACGTGATGGGAGAATACCGGCGCCGGATAAAGAGCGTGTTCGACGAGCAGGGAATCGAAATCCCCTGGCCGCACATGAAGCTTTACCTGGGCGACGAGATAGTGAAAAAGGGCCTATCCTGCCAGGACTAGACGAGCACCCGGTAGTCACCGACGCGGCGGGTCATCTTCTCCCCGTCCATATGCTCGAGCAGGGCCTGGGCGTACTTGCGGCTGGTGCGGAACATATCCCGGACTTCCGCCAGGCTTATCCGGCCGTGTTTTTTCATGTGGGCGGTCACCGCCGCCACCATTTCCCGGTAAGCGTCCGCGGCGAAGACGACGCCCTCGGATACCTTAACCACCTTCCGGCGGTCGACGAGCAGATTGAGCAGATCCGGGGCGGGGATGAGGTCAGCGGGGGGCGAGTAAGGGTTCTGCGCCAGAGAGCGGAGAAAGGCATCAATCTCCGCCTGCTGGGCGGGAGTAAGCTCGATGCGGTGGGAGGGCAGCCGCGCCACGGCGCCATCTTCAACGATATTCCCGCTTTCGGCGAGCCGGCGCACGGCCCCGGCGGCGTCAGCCCCCAGCTTCAGCCGGCTGGACAGCTCCACGCGGGGCATACCGGGGCGGGCGGGATACTGGCGGTGGTAGTCCCGCAGGATGCCGCCCGCCCGGTCCATCAGGCGCTGCCACGCCGCGGCGGTCATCAGCCGGCCCTGGTCACTCCGGCCGAGCGAAACGATTTTACCCTCGTTAACCAGGGACTCGATGGCGGAAAGTGTTTCCTCCCGTGAGCGGCCGGACTGGGCGAAAAGAGCGGAGGCGTCCAGGGACTTCTGCGTTTCCAGCAGGGCCAGAACGGTATCCGCGGCGGTACCGGCTTCCCTGGCTTCCAGGTTCCGGATAATCTCCGGGCGGAAGCGGCGGAGACGGCGGGCGCGCACGTCAACGATGGCGCCGCCGCCCAGGGTATCCATGGGAGAACGGATGATGTAATGGTCGCCGTTGACGGCGGCGACGGAACGCTCGAGCAGCAACTGCGCCCAGGCGGTTTCTCCGGGCTTGAGGACATCAGCTTCCAGGAGGCGGACCCGGGCCATAGTTTCGGCGGCGCCGGTATGGAAGCTGACGGTGGCGCCATGGCGCAGAGAGTGGCGGAGGTAAGCGAGCAGGGTGAGCTTCACGGTCAGCATCCGGGTGGGGACAAGCCACCCGGGGCGGGTGAGCACGTCACCGCGCCGCAGGC
>CAZTMR010000074.1:0-5353 GCA_964615345.1 uncultured Dehalococcoidaceae bacterium
TGTACTCATAGCTTTTAACCTTTTTCACGGAAAACCCTTCGTTCTTTTTCAACATTATGACATAGGAAAGAGCGAAAAGATTGGGGCAGCGATTCGCCATAATTTTCTGAGTAGACCTTTCAATTCTACCCAGAGTGACATTTACTAATCTGGAAACGGGTCCCGGCAAACGCGCGGAGAGTATGGGCACAGCATAGAACGGTTGATAAGCTCCCGGAACCAGAGTGACATCAAAGTCAAGCTCTTTCAGAACGTTTTTTAAGTCATGGTAGGAACAGAGCCTGATGTGCTGTGAGGCGTACCATTTGTGGCCGAATAAAGGCACCCGGGGGAAATGGCCGAGGGCCACTTCCACGCGGGCCGGGTAGACGGCGAAATTGGGCGTGGAGATAACCACTCCCTTCCGGCTGACCCGGAGCGACTCTTTCAGAGTAGCCATCGGGTCCACCAGGTGCTCCAGAATATTACACAGGATGGCATAATCAAAAGAGTCATCAGCAAAGCCAAAGGGTTTTTCGATATCGCCGATGACAGCTTCGATGCCGTTTGCCCGCGCTTTCCTGACCGCTTCCCGGCTCATATCCAGCCCGGTAACGTCACAGTTACGGGATTTCTTCAGCCCAGCGCCCAGCACGCCATCGCCGCAGCCGACATCGAGCACGGCGGCACCGGAGGGGATAAGACCATAGATAACGCCGTACTCCCACACCCAAGCGGTATCTTTCGCCTGCCAGGCGAGGTCAAGGACTTCCCAGCGGCTCATGCCAGTTTCTCCGGTTTCGCTCATAATTCCAGGTTACGCAACACGGTCTCTGAAAAACTGTCCCACGTATACATGGACAGGTCATTCTTTTCCGTCACTTCCGTGGTCAGGGCACGGTTAATTGCTCGCGCGTAACTTTCCGGGTCCAGGTCAGCGGCAAAGATATGCCGGTTACCATCCAGGTTATCATCGACTTCCAGATCAACCGGCCAGATCACTTTTTTCTGCAAGGCCAACGCCCCGTAAGGGGTGATATTAAAGTCCGCCCAGTGCGCGCACACAAACACGTCACAGGCGGCATAGTAGTCCCAGAGCTCGGACTCGCTGATAAAGCCGGCAAAAATGACTCTCTCGCTGATACCGAGTTCAGCGGCCAGTTTTTCCAGGTTGGCTGCTTCCGGGCCGGTGCCACCGATAACAAGAGCGGCGTTATCGAATTTCTTCACGAGCCGGGAAAACGCCCGGAGAATCAAATCAATTCTTTTCTGGGTCTCCAGACGACTGATGGTTAAAACTACCGGGCATCCGTCCAGCCCCAGTTTCCGCCGGACATCCTGTACCGGAACATAGTCCAGTAGTTCCGAAGGAAAAGCGCCTTTGGCCACAGTCGCTTCTTTGCCGTATAGCTGTTTGACCTCCCATTTCATCTGCTTGGAAAACACAAATATTTTACTTGCTTTCCTGACGGCCAGGTATTCCATACTGGCCAGCATTTCAATGGCTATTCTTTCCGTCATACCTCCCTGGAATGGAGTCAGCGGTACGTATTTTCCCAGTCCGTTTACCGATTCGATGATTTTTTTTAGCGCTTTCCGGTAGATAAGAGCGTTCCGCCGCTGACCGCCGTAGCCCCGGGACACTGCCTGGGGAATGTGCATAACGTAGGAATACGGAGTCATCATAGTGGCCAGGTAAAGGTACATCGCATCTTCAGAACTATAAGCGATAACGCCGTCAGGTCTCAGCTGCCTGAGCCTGTTTCTAAGAGCAAAAACGCGGGGCATCACCCGGGAAAAACGCCCCTCCCGAGATGATATGACACTGAGAACTTCAATTTTCCTCTGGTAGGTGCCGCCGAAGAGCACTTTTCCATCGAACTCGAAAGCAAGCGTATGAGTTTCGATGCCGCATTTTTCCAGATATTCCGCTTCTTCGAGCATTATCTTTTCCATGCCACCGGGCAGTGTACAGGCAGCCCGGAAGAGAACTATTTTTGTCTTGCTCATCCTGAAATTACCTCAAACCGGGGACAGGGGACAATAAATTTCCCGCCGGCGTGCAGATACTCTTTTTCCCGGCTGATAAATCCGGCAATGAAATGCCAGGGCAGTATCAGGAGATAGTCAGGCGCCGTCTGGCGCATCTCCTTTTCCGATTTTACGGGTATATGCGTGCCTACGGTCAGCTTTCCGTATTTGGCCGGGTTTCTTTCCGCAATAGCATCAATCAGGGTATTATCCAGCCCGTACCACTGCAGGAGAGTGTTGCCTTTAGTGGATGCCCCGTAACCCCAGATTGTCCTGCCCCGGGACTTTTCCGATTTAATGAAGTCCACGGTCTGCTTTCTCAGTGCCGAGACTTGCTCGAACCAGGCGAGATACGTTTGCGGATCGTCCAGCTTCAGGTCTCGTTCGTAAGACAGCAGACTGCAAATCCTGAACTCAGCAACGTCCCGATACGGAGCAGTGGCAAAAAGGTCAGGGTTGCTGCCTTCCTTGCGGAGATAAATCCGGAAGCTGCCTCCATTGATATCGTTCAGTTCCACATCAACGATTTTCAGCTTATGCTGCTTTATCAGGTAATCGAGCGAAGAAAGAGAGTAATACTCCAGGTGTTCGTGGCAGATATTATCGAAGGCCATCTGCTGCAGCATGAGGGGCATATAGCTCATCTGGATTATCCACAATCCCTCTTCATCCAGCACCTCATTTACGCTTTCAACGAACGAGTGAGGGTCCTCCAGGTCATAGAACATAGCCAGCGTAGTGACTATACGCGCTTTTTTGCCGACGTTTTTATGGTAAGCAGCGGCGGAAAAGAAATCCGTCACCACCAGGTCAGCGTGATTTTCCGCGTATTTTCGCAGGTTCAGGGCGGGGTCAAAGCCCACGCGGTAAAGGTCCGGGCGGTAAAAGCGCAGCAGAGTGCCGTCATTACAGCCTACGTCCAGGATCACGTCACCTTTTTCCGGCCCGGCCAGGGAAACCGCTTTACGGGCAACCCCTCTAAGTTCATCGACCATTATCTTATTGGTCCCGGAACGATACCAGTACTCCCGGTACATAGTATCGAGAGGCGGGGTATGCATAAGCTGCAGCAGGCCGCTTTTCTCGTCCAGCGCCAGGGTTAGTGGCGCTTTCAGCCCGTCCTCCGCGGGGCTATTTACAAAATTAGATAGATACAAATCACCGAGGCTGAACAGCGGCTGCAATTTTCCGTTTGATATTCTAGAAGTCTGTCTTTCCACAATCATATCGGTTTTATCAGGCTCCTGCGCAACCATTATGCCGCCAGGTTTTTCCGGTACCAGTCAAAGGTTATCTTCAGGCCGGTATCAAGCTCAGTCCGGGGTTCATAGCCAACCAGCGCTTTTGCTTTGGCGGTGTCAGGCACTCTCCGCTCCACGCTGCCTTGTGGCGCCGGCATAATTTCCAGTCCGGGGTGATAACCGAACAGGGTAAACATTTTCTCCGCCAGGGCCCTGATGGCAATCTCTTCTTTTCCATTACCCAGGTTGATTATCTCCCCGCCAATATGCCTTGTTTCACCAATGAGTTTCAGGCCGCGGACGAAGTCAGCGACATAGCAGAAGGCTCTCACCTGATCTCCACCATAGATCCGGAACGGGTCTTCCTTCTTCAGTATCCGGCCGATGAACTGGGATATAACCTGGTCATATCCCATCCTTGGCCCGTAAAGATTACTGGGCCGGACGATGTTCACATTCAGGTTATAGGCTTTAGCGTAATGCAGGCAGAGGAGCTCGCCGACAATTTTACTGCCCGCATAAGAGAAGCGGGGGTTAAAGACGTCAGCGATTAGCAGTGGCACGTTTTCCGGGGTGGGCACCGGCAGTGCAAGCAGTTTTTCCGCCCCGGCATGGACCTCCGAAGAAGATGCCCAGATGAACCGTTTGCAATCGGTGCCGACCAGCCAGTCCAGCACGTTCAGCAGCGATAAAATATTAACTCGAAGCACCTGATGGGGTATCTCATAAAAGTACTTCACGCCACTGATGGCGGCCAGGTGATAAACGATGTCAAAGTCAGTATCGAGCCGGTCTATTTCTTCCTTCCGGGTAAGCTCAGTCTCCACGAAGGAAACGTTATCCAGCTTCAGCAGCTGCCCGAATTCGTCGTCAGTACGTTCCTTGAACAGGTTATCGCAGATGGTTACCCGGTGGTTTTCTTCCGCCAGGGTTCGGGAAAGGTGAAAGCCGGAAAATCCCGCCCCGCCGATAACAAGCACTTTCATCGCGCATCCACCCCAGTAACAAAAGCAATCATATCGGCGTGTTTCAGAGACCGCATCAGACCTTCAATGCCCGCGGGAGAATATTGGCTTCACTGGGATAACTCGGCGCATCCCAGGAGAATCTCTCCCCTTTCAGCCATCTCTGCCAGCGGCTGATATCTTCTTTCACCATAATTTCTACCAGCTCATCGAACCTGACCACGGGTTCCCAGCCCAGTTTCTGCCTGGCCTTACTATAGTCTCCCTGCAGGAAGTTTACGTCCAGCGGTCTCAAGAACCTTTCTTCCACGGCAACGTGTTTTTTCCAGTCCAGACCGGCCACGGCGAAAGCCTTCTCCGCAAACTCCCTGACCGTATGCGACTCATTGGTGGCAATTACATAGTCATCAGGTTCACTTTGCTGAAGCATGAGCCACATTGACTGGACGTACTCCGGGGCATAGCCCCAGTCGCGCTTTGCCTCAAGGTTACCGAGCGCTAACTCTTTTTCCAGTCCCAAGGAAATCTTAGCCACGGCATTGGAAATCTTCCTAGTCACAAACTCCATGCCGCGCAGCGGTGATTCGTGGTTGAAGAGGATACCGTTACAGGCAAAAATGCCGTAACCCTCCCGGTAAATACGGGTCACCCAGAACCCGTAAAGCTTGGCGGTGGCATACGGGCTGGAAGGGCGAAACGGAGTTTGCTCCGAGAGAGGTTCGGAATTACCCTGACCGTAGAGTTCACTGGTGGAGGCCTGGTACAGCTTGATATCCGGGTTTATCTCCCGGATTGCTTCCAGCACCCGGGTAACTCCCAGTCCGGTTATCTCACCGGCACCGACCGGCTGCTCAAAAGAAGCGCCGACAAAGCTCTGCGCCGCCAGGTGATATACCTCATCCGGCCGGGATATCTTGAGAGCACCGATAATCGACGATGCGTCCAGCAAATCGGCTGGAATCAGCTTAATCCGGTCATAAATATCCAGGTGCTGCAATCGCCAGAAGTTCGGCGTGGACAGTCTGCGAAAGGTACCGAATACCTGGTAACCTTTTTCCAAAAGAAATTTAGCCAGATATGCCCCGTCCTGTCCGGTAACTCCGGTAACCAGGGCCACTTTTCCCATAAGCTCTCCTT
>CAZTMR010000075.1:0-5262 GCA_964615345.1 uncultured Dehalococcoidaceae bacterium
CGCCACGGCCAGGCCGGTGTCCACGGTGACCGGCAAATACCTGGACGTGGAAGCGGGCCCAAACTGGGATGATGACCTCAGCGGCTCTTCGACTTACGCGCGGAACGACGTCAATCTGGAGGCGTTGACCGGCGCGGAGCGGGAGGCGCTTTTCCGCCTGGAGCAGATGGTCTATTTCTACATCCCGCGTATCTGCAATCACTGTCTGAACCCGGCCTGCCTCGCCCTCTGCCCGAGCGCCGCCATCTACAAGCGCGGTGAAGACGGCGTGGTGCTGGTCAGCCAGGAGAAGTGCCGGGGGTGGCGTTTCTGCATCAGCGGCTGTCCCTATAAAAAGACCTATTATAACTGGCAGACCGGCAAGTCAGAAAAGTGCATCCTGTGCTATCCCCGGCTGGAGACGGGGCAGGCGCCCGCCTGCTTCCATACCTGCGTGGGCCGGATAAGGTACCTGGGGGTCCTCCTCTATGACGCCGAACGCATCGAAGAGACTGCCCGGGTGCCGGACAGGGAACTGGTGGCGGCGCAGCGCCGCCTGATACTTGATCCGAACGATGCTGAAGTCAGTGCCGGGGCCAGAAAGAACGGTATCGGTGATGACTGGGTCAGGGCTGCCCGTAACTCCCCGGTCTACCGGTGGGTCAAGGAATGGGAGCTGGCTCTGCCGCTGCACGCCGAGTTCCGCACCGTGCCGATGCTTTTTTACGTCCCGCCCCTCTTGCCGGTGGTGGCTTCCACCCGGGACGGTAATTATGACCTGTCCGGGAGCGATTTCTTTAGCGGTGTCGACAGCGCCCGCATCCCGCTCAAGTATATGGCGCGCCTCTTTTCTGGAGGCAACGAAGAAATGGTGCGGAACGCGCTGCGCAAACTGGGGGCGGTGAGGATTTACCAGCGGGCGAACACAGTGGGGGACGTCACCCGGGAGGAGGCCGCCGCGGCGCTGGCCGGGGCCGGCAGCACCCCGGAAGAAGCCGAGGCTATCTCGCGCCTGACGACGATGCCGCGCTTCAAAGACCGCTTCGTGATACCGCCCTACCACCGGGAAGAAGTTATCGCCAGCCTGGAAGACCCGCTGCGCCACAAGGGGCATACCGGTTTCGATTTCAATCTGCCGCTGGAACGGGGGCTGTAATGTTGTCTGAAGAGAACCGGCAGCTCTGCCGGCTGTTCGCCGGAGTTATGGACTACCCGAAGGAGACGCTGGGGGAGGCCGCCGGGCAGTGTGTCCTGGCGCTCGAGCGTTCCCTGCCGCCGGCCGCCGGGCCGATGGGGCGCTTCGCCGCCTTCGTTTCCAGGGAGAGCCGCGGGAAGCTGGAAGAGCTTTACACCAGCCTCTTCGATGTTACCCCGGCCACCACTCCCTATCTGGGCTACCACATCTTCGGGGAAGGCCCCAAGCGGAGCACTCTCCTGGTGAGATTGCAGGAGGCTTACCGGACACACGGTTTCTCGGCGGGCGCGGAAATGCCGGACCATCTTTGCGTTATCCTCCGGTTCCTGAGTGTGGCCCGGGATACGGAGTTCGTCCTCCCCCTGTTACGGGAGTGTGTTCTGCCGGCGCTGGAAAAAATAGAGAGGTCTCTGCCGGATAAAGATGACGGCTACGCCCCGGCGGTGAAATCCCTGCGGCTCTTCCTGCAGCAGGTGCAGCGCAGTCTCGTGAAATCGGGAGGGATGGCCCATGGCTGACTTTTTCCTGTTCGGTATATTCCCTTACATAGCGCTGGTGATGGCGGTGGGGGGATCGATATGGCGCTATGCGCGTAACCAGTTTACCTTTTCCAGCGTCTCTTCCCAGTTTCTGGAAAACCGCCAGCTTTTCTGGGGCTCGGTGCCCTGGCACTACGGCATTATCGCCATACTGGCCGGCCACCTGGTAGCCATCTTCCTGCCCTCGGCGGTGGCGACTTTCAACAGCGTGCCGCTCCGGCTATATATCCTGGAAGGAGCCGCCTTTGCCCTGGGGCTGCTGGTGCTGGCGGGGCTGGTTGTCCTGCTGCTGAGGCGGGGCACGAGCCCGCGTCTCCGCGCCGTGACCACCGGGATGGACCTGGCCGTCCTGCTTCTGCTGCTGCTTCAGGTAATCACCGGGGATGTTATCGCCGTTGTCTACCGGTGGGGTACGGCCTGGTTTGTGGAGACGGCGTCTCCGTATTTTCTGTCCCTGGCCAGGTTAGCGCCGGAAGTGGAGTACATGGCGTCACTGCCGCTGCTGGTGAAGGTCCACGGGGTGAACGCTTTCCTGCTGCTGGCGCTTTTTCCCTTCACCCGGCTGGTACACATGGTATCCATACCGGTGGCATACCTGTGGCGTCCGTACCAGGTGGTGATGTGGCACCGCCGGAAAATTGCCGAATAGTTGCCGGCAGACGAATAGGTATGTACCTGGACTGAATAATGGCAAAGAAAAGTCTGAGCAATATTCTTGGAGCGGGAATACGGGACCTGCACCCGGCTTATTTCGCTCTGGTCATGGCCACCGGTATCGTCTCAATTGCCGTTTATTTGCTGGGCATGACACCAGTAGCCTGGGCACTCTTCGGTATAAACGCAGTCGCTTATGTCATCCTCTGGCTTTTCCTCCTGGTCCGCCTGGTACGCTATTTTCCTCAGTTCAAGGCGGACCTTATCAGCCATGACCGCGGCCCCGGTTTTTTTACCGTCATCGCCGGTACCTGTGTTCTGGGGAGCCAGTTCATAGTGCTGGGAGTGATCCCAACCATCGCCATGCTTCTCTGGGGTCTAGGCATGATTTTGTGGCCAGTGGTAATGTATACTTTTTTCACTGCGGTGATAGTGCGGGTAGAAAAACCTCCCCTGGAGCGTGGTCTGAATGGTGCCTGGCTGATTGCCGTCGTGGCCACGCAGTCCATCTCCGTCCTTGGCACGCAGTTGAGTTCCCGTTTCGGCAGCGGGCAAGACATCGTGCTGTTTTTAACGCTGGCCATGTACCTCGTTGGCGGGATGCTTTATATCCTGATTATCGCGCTCATCTTTTATCGGTTTACTTTTTTCAGGCTGGCGCCGGAGGAGCTAACTCCACCGTACTGGATTAACATGGGCGCCGTGGCCATCACCACCTTGGCCGGAGCCATCCTGATGCTCAATACGCACCACTGGACATTTCTCCAGGATATTCTCCCTTTTCTTATAGGGTTCACCCTGTTCTTTTGGGCGGCAGGTACCTGGTGGATTCCTCTACTCTTTATCCTGGGTGCCTGGCGCCATATCTACAACCGGTTTCCATTAAGATACAACCCGCAATACTGGGGTATGGTCTTCCCCCTGGGCATGTACACCACCTGTACCTTTCAACTGGCCCGGGCCCTTAACCTTTCCTTCCTGAACATCATACCCGCCTTCTTTGTCTATATCGCTCTGATTGCCTGGGTGGCTACTTTTATCGGACTGGGTCGCCATCTGGTGAGGAGCCTGAGTCCGGCATTCGTCACGGAGGAAACCTGATGCACACTGAAACGATAGGCTAGTCTGACGCACAGGCTGAGACGAAGCGCAGGAATTGTTTATGAAGACAGATCCTTTCAGGTTTAACCTCCAGGAACTGGGCGGAGCGCTCGGTGACCTGGGGACGCTGCTGCCTTTGATGGTGGCGCTTATCCTGCTCAACGGGTTGAACGTTACGGCGGTGCTGGTGCTGGTGGGGCTGTTTTACATCAGCTCCGGGCTGTATTACCGGGTGCCGGCTCCGGTGCAGCCGCTGAAAGCGGTGGCGGCCATCGCCATCTCCCTGGGGCTTTCCGCCAGCGTTATCGGCGCCGCCGGACTGCTTATGGGGGTAATACTTCTGCTCCTGTCCACCACCGGTCTTATCCGGCAGGTGGTCAAGCTCTTTCCCCGGGCGGTGGTCAGGGGCATCCAGTTCAGCATCGGGCTAATCCTGTTCAAAAAGGGCGTGGAATTCGCTCTGGGCAGGCAGATGTTCATCAGCGAGGTGTCCGGTCCGGTTGCGGCCGCGCCGTTACCCATCGGTCTGATGCTGGCTTTTTCGGCGTTGCTTATCTTCGTGCTTTTCAAGTTTGTCCTGTTCAAAAAGAGCCACCACTTCCCGCCATCGCTGGCGCTGCTCGGCTTCGGGCTGGGCGCCGGTTTCACTTTCGGCCCCGGCCTGGTCCCGGACCGGATGGGCATCCCCCTGTCCGGCATAGCTTTGCCCACGGTGGCTGATTTCTGGGTAGCCTTCACCGTTCTGGTGATACCCCAGCTGCCGCTGACCCTGGGTAATGCCGTGGTGAGCACCTCGGATGCCGCCCGGGTCTATTTCGGCAAGTCCGGGGAGAGGCTCACCCCGAAGGCGCTGGCGTTTTCCATGGGTATCGCCAATATCAGCGCCGGGATTGCCGGAGGTATGCCGATGTGTCACGGTTCCGGTGGCCTTACCGCTCACTACAAGCTGGGGGCCCGGACCGGGGGGGCCAATCTGATGGTAGGGGGGCTGATTCTGGCCGCCGGGCTGATGCTCGGCGGGGCGGCCGTTCCCTATCTCTCCGTAGTCCCGCTGCCGGTACTCGGGGTGCTGCTGGCAGTGGTGGGCATTTACCATGCCCTGCTGGTGCGTGACCTGGCCGGATGGAGACAGATGGTGGTGGCGGGAGCGGTGGTACTGGCCGCGTTGTCCCTGGGCAATCTGGCTTTCGGTTTCGCGGCCGGTATCCTGCTGTACCACATCACTAAAAGGGGCCTGCCGGGACGGGTAGAACCGGTGAAGGCGGGCGCCGGGAAGTAAGGGGAGCCATGCGGTGGATATTTGCAGCACTCTGGAAGGCCTTACATAGCGAAGACGTCTGGCGCGAGATTCACATCTCTCCTGACAAGTATCCCGAGCCAACTCTACGCCGGTTTTCTTATTTACGTGACCGCGGGGTGAGATGCTACCTGCATAATTTAACCTCTCCCAGCGGGAGAGGTATCTCCACCGGAATGATGAGTTTGCGGGTACACAAGGATGATTCGAGCCGAGCGGAGCTTCTTCTCAACGAGATGAAAGATAACTGATGTTCCCTCAGGGCAGTCAGCGCCGCTATATTTATTATTTACAGGATTGATTGTCTCCAATTCCCGGCGATAGGTCCGCTAACACCATAAGTGCCATCAGAGAATATACCTGCGGGCAGCAAACCCCGGACTCCCGCTCCGAAATGCACTGGCACCGCACCAGAAGACCTGTGTTCCGGCACTTGCTTAAATACCTTAACCCAAGTTTACCATTGACTACCCGAAACTGAGGCTAAAACGGGTAAA
>CAZTMR010000076.1:0-5243 GCA_964615345.1 uncultured Dehalococcoidaceae bacterium
CGGGTCAGCGACGATGAAGCCGCCGCGGGTGGTCTCGATGCCGGTTTTTTCCGGCAGCGCCCCCGGGTCAGCGGCCTGGCCGATGGCGATGATTACGCTATCGCAATCGACGCGGGTGGTGACTTCCGCATCGAAGGTGGGGCTGAACCTGCCCTCGCTATCGAACACGGAGAGGCATTTCTGGAAGTGGACGCCGTCCACGCCGTCCGGGCCGCCGGTAATCTCCACCGGCCCCCAGGAGTTTTTGATGCGGACGCCTTCTTCTTCGGCTTCGGTGATTTCCCAGGGGTGGGCGGGCATTTCTTCGGCCGATTCCAGGCAGAGAGCGGTGACTTCGGCGGCGCCCAGTCTGACCGCGGTGCGGGCGACGTCCATGGCCACGTTGCCGCCGCCGATGACGGCGACGCGGTTACCGGGGCGGACTTCTTTGCCCTCGTTAACGTCACGCAGGAAATCGAGAGCGAGAAGGGTGCCGGGGAGGTCTACGCCCGGGATGGGCAGGCTGCGGCTTTTCTGCGCCCCGATGGCCAGGTAAACGGCCTGATAGCCCTGTTTTTTCAGGTCGTCAAGGTCGGACTTACCGTTGACGGGGGTATTCAGTTTCAGTTCAATGCCGGTACCGATGACGTCCTGAATGTCAGCCGCCAGCACGTCCCCGGGGAGGCGGTACCTGGGGATGGCGGACTGGAGCTGGCCGCCCGGCAGTGAGCTCGCTTCGAAGATGGTAACCGGGTAACCGGCTCTGGCCAGGTCATCAGCGCAGGTGATGCCGGAGGGCCCGGCGCCGATGACGGCCACCTTCGGTTTGGAAGTGTCGATGGCCGGTTTTTCTTCCGGGGGGAGGGAGCCGGACTGTCTCTGCTCGCGGACGTAGTCCGCCGCGAAGCGTTTCAGGGGGGCGATGCCCACCGGCTGGTCAACCTGGTTGCGGTTGCATTCCTGTTCGCAGGGGTGGTGGCAAATCCGGCCCAGCACGGCCGGCAGGGGTATCCACTGCTTGATATGGTCCAGAGACTCCACGTATTTTCCTTTGGAAATGAGGGCCACGTATCCCTGACCGTTACAGCCGGCGGGGCAGGTGAGCTTGCAGGGGGGGCGGGCCGCCTTGCTGATGGACATAGCGCTGGGGATGGCCTGCGGGTAGCGCTTGTGGATGGCTTTCCGCCCGGTAAGGCCCTGCTCGAACTCGTTTATCAGGTCAACCGGGCAGGCTTCCAGGCAGTCGCCGCAGGAGCTGCACTTCTCGATATCGATATAGCGGGGCTTCTTCAGCACTTTGACTTTGAAATCGCCGGCTTCACCTTCCAGGGACTGTACCCGGGAGCTGGAGAGGACTTCGATGTTGAGGTGCTTGTCCACCTCGATGAGCTTGGGCGAGATGAGGCACATCGAGCAGTCGTTGGTCGGGAAGGTCTTGTCGAGCTGGGACATGCGGCCGCCGATGGAGGTGGTCTCTTCGACGAGGTAGACCTTGAAGCCGGAATTGGCCAGGTCAAGGGCGGACTGCATTCCGCAGATACCGCCGCCCACCACCATTACCGCGCCGGTCTTGTTCCGGGCCGGCGGTTGCCGCTTTCCGCTATCGCTCATTCCTTAAATCAGTCCTTTCTCTCTCAGCAGCGGCAGCGGGTCTACCATATGGCGGGAGAGCCACTTTTCCGCGGACGGGTCACCGAAGGCGAGGCCCATCAGCTCGGTGAAGTAAAAGACGGGAACGCGGTAGCTTTTACCGGATTCCCGTGAAATAATCTTCTGGGTGGAGTCCAGGTTTGACTGGCACATCGGGCAGGCGGTGACGATAGAATCGGCGCCGGCTTCCGCGGCCATATCCAGGAGTTTCCGCATCAGCCTGGCGGCCACTTCAGGGAGGGTGAGCACGTGGTCGCCGCCGCAGCAGTCCGTCTTGCCGGACCATTTTTTCACCTCGGCCCCCAGCGCGCGCAGCAGGTTGCCCATCGTTTCCGGGTCTTCCGGGCGGCCGGCGTCGGTGACGCGGGGGGGGCGGCTAATCAGGCAGCCGTAATAGCAGACCGGGTTCAGGCCGCGCAGAGGGTTGACCACTTTTTCCAGTACCGCTTTCTCTCCCACGTCTTCCCAGAGAAAATCAGTCAGGTGCCGGACACGGAAGTCCCCGCGGTATTCCCCGGTGACTCCTTCGATATCGGCACCGGCCTGGAGCTCTTTTTCGGCGTGTTTCAGGCGGGAGAAGCAGGCGGCGCAGGGGACCACCAGGTCCGAGCCGGCCCGTTCCGCGATGAGCAGGTTACGGGCGGGAAGCGCTACGGAAAGGGAGTGGCTGGTGACGTGGGCGGAGGCGGCGCCGCAGCAGTTCCAGTCTTCCAGCTCCGCCAGCTCCACACCCAGGGTGCGGGCGACGGCTGCAGTGGACTCCCCGTATTCCCGGGCGACGCCGTCAAGGGAGCAGCCGGGATAATAGGAAACACCGGTCATCAGTCTTTTACCCCCGTTTTCCGGAAGATATCCTTCACCTGGCGCCGGCCCCGGATGCGGGACGGCAGCAGCTTGATTTTACCTTTGAGAAACATGGTCAGGCCGGTGCCGGCCTGCTCCAGCAGCCCCTTCAGCCCGCCGCTGCCGCGGGAGTAATTCACCGCCATCTCCAGTTCGTGCACGCGGCCGTGTTTGCGGATGGAGGAGAGGAAGGCGGAGTGAAAGATGGGGAAGTTACGCAGCGAAGGTTTTACCCCTTCTTCCTGAGAGAGCTGCCTGAGGCTGTCCATAACGCGGGTGATATCGATGTTGTTGGGGCAGCGGGTGCTGCAGGTCTCGCAGGAAGCGCAGACCCAGATGGTATCGCTGTGCAGGGCTTCTTCCAGTTGGCCGTAGTGGAGGAGGCGCATCAGCCGGTGGGGCGGGATGTCCATGGCAAAAGCTACCGGACAGCCGCCGGTGCATTTTTCACACTGGAAGCAGGCTGAAATTTTCTGTCCGCTTAAGGTTTCTATTTTCCGCCGTAAAGACGGAACGGGAACTATCTCCCGTGAAGTTCCGGTAACGGTCAAATTTTTCCTCTTTCCAGCACCATCATTTACTTGCCGGCGGCAGAGCGTGCGCCAGTTGACAGCCGGAGGGGCTAAGGGCCAGACCTTTTCAGGTATTTTTCTACCCGCTCCAGTAGGGCTTCAGGGCTGATTGGTTTGTCTATGTAGTCCTCTGTTTCCAGGCTCATCCCGCCGCTGGCGGCCACCGAGCTTCCGCTGCCCTTTTCGGCGAAGCTGGTCAGCACCAGGACGGGAATCCGGGCGAGTTCCGGGTCTTTTTTCAGCTGCTCGGCGGTGGTGAAGCCGTCTTTTACCGGCATAATCACGTCCAGGATAATCAAATCAGGATTTTCATTTCTGGCTTTCTGCAGACCGTCATCGCCGTCATAGGAGACGATTACGTTATACGGTTTGCTTTCCAGGACGGTCCTGGTGGCCTCGACAAAGTCGACGTCGTCGTCAATGAGAAGGATGGTGGGTGTCTCTGTCATTTTTTACCCCTTCCGCCGTTGCTTGCGACCGGGCTTATTTTTTCTTGTCGATGAGACGGTCAACGCGTTCCAGCAGCAGGTTGGGCTCGATGGGCTTTTCCACGTAGTCGTCGACGTTAAATTCGAGGGCGGTTTCCAGCTCGTAGCGGCGGCGGCTGGCCTCCTCCCTCACCGAGCTCAGAATCAGTATGGGGATACCGCGGTACTTTTCCCATTTGGCGTCTTCCAGTTCCTTGAGCACGGCGAATCCGTCCATCTTGGGCATAAGGAGGTCAACAATCATTAAATCAGGCTCTTCCGCTCTGAGCGCGGCCAGGCACTCGATGCCGTCCGCGGCGGTGACCGTTTGATAGCCGTGGGAATCAAGAATCATGGTCAGGACGTCTCTGATATCCGGGTCATCATCAACGATCAAGATCTTTTTCGCCATTCCTGCCCTCCTGTAAAATTATAACACGGGACTCCCGGTTTTCCAATTCAGCGGCTTTTCTTCTTTCCCCCGCGCTTCTGGCCGCGGGCTTTGTCAGCTACGCGCAGGGTCTGTGGCAAAGTGAAAGTGAACCGGCTGCCGCGGGACTGTTTATCTTCCGGGTTGGGACTTTCCGCCCAGATTTTACCGCCGTGGGCTTCAATCAGCCGCCGGGCGATGGAAAGCCCCAGTCCGGTGCCGGCGGTTTCCCGGTCACTGCCGCGGTAAAAGTCATCAAATATCCGGGGGAGGTCTTCCGCGGAGATGCCGGAGCCGGTGTCACTGACTTCGGTATAAATATCACCGTCCCGGAGGGTGACCCGGAGGGTTATCTGGCCCTTTTCCGGGGTGAATTTGACGGCGTTGGCGAGCAGGTTGGTGATTACCTGCTGGAGACGGACGCCGGAGGCGCGGAGGGTGGGAAGGGAGGGGGCGATGTCCGTGGTCAGTTTTATTTTCTTTTCCCCGGCCTGGGCGCGCACGTTTTCCACCGAGTTTTCCACGATGGTAGCCAGAGAAGTCTCCTCCATCTCGTTGAGTATCTGGTCGCCTTCGATGCGGGAGATGTCCAGAAGGTCGCTAATCAGGGTGAGCTGTTCCCTGATTCTGGTGCTGCTCCTTTCCAGCATGTGCTCCTGTTTGTCCGTCAGCTTGCCGGTATAGCCGCCGAGCATGAGCTGGAGATAGGACTGGACGGCGGAGAGCGGCGCTTTCAGGTCATGGGAGGCGATGGCCAGAAAACGGAGCAGGTGCTTTCTTCCCTCTTCCAGCTTGGCCAGTTCCCGGCCGGCTTTTTCCAGTTCGCTGGTTTTTTCCCGGAGGCCTTGCTGCTGCAGGGAGACCACTTCCCGCTGGCGTTTGCGCAGCTCTCCGGCGATGCTGGTGACCATATACGCGGAAGCGTAGAGACAGGTGGAGAGGGAGACCAGAACGCTCAGGAGATAGGGCGGGTGGCGGTAAAGGCCGGCGGTGACGAAACCTTCCAGGAAGACGTGGGGGATTACGGCGAAGTATTCCAGGCCGGTCAACAGCAGGACGAGGAAGACCGCCGAGGTGGCGGTGACGTAGGCTATCCGGTAGTGCAGCAGTATGCCGGCGAGGATGACGTGGAAGACGAAGTAGAAGATAAAGGGGTTCTCTATACCTCCGGTGTAGTGGAGGAGCACGGTAAGCGCGGCCAGGTCAACGGTGATGTGAATGTTGCCGATAACCCGCGCCCGCTCAATCAGCGGGGAGGGCGCCGGAAAGATAATGAAAAAGCGGCGGAACAGCGCCGGCAGC
>CAZTMR010000077.1:0-4890 GCA_964615345.1 uncultured Dehalococcoidaceae bacterium
GTCCGGACTACCTGCAGGACGTAGACCTTCAGCCGCTGCCCCACCCGGTACCGCTCCGTGCGCACCTGCTCCGCCGCCGGCAGCAGCGCCTCCGTCCGCCCCAGGTCCACGAATATCTGCCCCGGCTCGATGCGCTGTATCACCCCCGTGATAACGTCCTCTTCCTTGTCCGTGTATTCCTCGAAGATGGCGCTGTGCTCGGCCTCGTGCAGACGTTGCAGGATAACCTGCTTGGCGGTCTGCGCCGCAATGCGCCCGGCATTATGCGGCGTGACTTCCACCATTACGCTCTCGCCTATCTGGACGTTCTTGTCTATCTTGCGCGCTTCGTCCAGCGTTATCTCGCTGCGTCTGTCTTCCGGCTTCTCCACCACCGTTTTCTCCGCCCAGACCTCCACCCGGCTCGTGTTGGGATTTATTTTCACGGATATGTTCTGACTGGGGGAAAAGTCCTCTTCCTTGCGGTAGGCCGAAACCAGGGCTGACTCCACCGCAGACAGGACCGTGTCCTTGGGCAGATTTTTTTCCGCCGCTAGCTGCGTTATGGCGAGAACAAAATCACTCTTCATCTTTGATTATTACTCTCCCGGATTTCCCCAATTAAAAAAGTGGGTTTATCACCCACTTTAGTTCATTTAACATTCATTTGATACCCGGATTATAACACGGAAACGGCCGGAATACAAGTCGGCCGCCGGCGGTTTGCCCCCTGTTTACCGCGGATTAGCCCCGCTCGCCGAATATCCTCGTCCCGATTCTTATCAGGTTGGCGCCTTCCTGGAGAGCGATTTTGTACGTGGCGGTCATCCCCATGGAAAGATATTTCATCGCCACGTTATTCGGACTGCTCTCCTTCAGCCGCTCAAAGACCCTCCGCGTTTCCCGGAAGTAAAGGCGGCTCTCCTCCGGCTCTCCCGCCAGCGGGCCCATAGTCATTAACCCCTCCACCCGCACGTTGGGCAGGGCGGAAATTTCCCGCACCAGTGCCTCCGCCGCTTCCGGAAACACCCCCGCTTTCTGTTCCTCCCGCCCGCTGTTCACCTCTATGAGCACCGGCATCACTTTGCCCGCCTGTGCGCTCCTTTTATCTATCTCCCGCGCGGTCTCTGCGGAGTCCACCGTCTCTATCATATCGAAAAGCGTTACCGCTTTCTTTATCTTGTTCTTCTGCAGGTGACCGATAAAGTGCCACTGCGCCCGGCGCCCGATGACGCTGATTGCCCGCTCCGCCTCCTGCACGTAGTTCTCCCCGATTATCCCCACCCCCGCCTCCAGCGCCTCCCGGATTTCCTCCGGCGTGCGCGTCTTGGCCGCCGCCACCAGCTCCACCCCCGCCGGTAGCTCCGCCAGTATCTCTCTCACCTTTTCCCGGATGATGCTCATCACTGGCATTCTACACCAGCGCTCCGTCTGGCTCAACGTCGCTAAACCGGCTGGCTTTACCCCGGGGAATATTGGATACTGTGCTCCCCGGCCCTGAAATCCCGTTACAGCTTGAGCCTGCCCCTCTGACGTGATATAGTGTATTATGGTTTTTGGCTGCTTCCGGGGAAGTGCTGGAATTGGCAGACAGGCATGACTTAGGATCATGTGCCGCAAGGCGTGGGGGTTCAAGTCCCCCCTTCCCCACGCTGAGCCACCGGTGAGGAAAGGGTACGATATGAACTTAAAAGCGATGCTGGGACGCACCGTGGAGCGTTTTGCCACCCGGACGGCCATCGTCTCCGGAGAACGCCGGATGACCTATGCTGATCTGGACCGGGCTTCCAACAAAATCGCCAGCGCCCTCATCGAAATGGGAGTGGAGCGGGGCGACCGCGTCGCC
This sequence comes from uncultured Dehalococcoidaceae bacterium, assembly GCA_964615345.1. GTDB lineage: Bacteria > Chloroflexota > Dehalococcoidia > Dehalococcoidales > RBG-16-60-22 > JACZSH01. The sequence continues at coordinate 1,826 of CAZTMR010000077.1, forward strand.
ACCCTGCTTGCCAACAGCCCGGAGTTCGTCAATATCTATTTCGGTATTGTCAAAGCCGGCGCCGTCGCCGTCCCTCTGGATACCCGTTACCAGCCGCCGGAGCTGGCCTCCCTCTTCACCAACTGCCGGCCGAAAGTGCTCATCGGGGAGAGCGCCGTCTTGGAGCCGCTGCTCCCGGAACTTCCCCGCTTCGAATCTATCGAGCGCGTTATCGACCTGGGAGGTAGACTGGAACAGTTCCTCGGTTATCCTCGCATTATGGCCACCGCTTCCCCCCGGCCTGTCGGCATTGAACCGGCTCCGGATGACATCGGCACCATTTCTTATACCGGCGGCCCCACCAGCCGCCCCCACGGCGTGGCCCTCTCCCACCGCAACCTCGTCGCCGAGGCGGTTGTCTCCGGGGAAGGTTTCCGCCAGACGGAGCGGGACGTGGCCGTGCTCTTCGCCCTCCCCATGTTCCATATGTTCGGCCTCGCCTCCATCCTGCTGACCTCCATCAATAAAGGGAGTACGGTGGTGGTGGTGCCCGGGACGGGACGCTCCGTAGCCACCTTCCTGGAGACCATTGAGAAAGAAAAAGGCACCATATATATGGGAGTCCCCTATATTTATGCCCTGGCCGTAAACGTCGCCGAGCGCGAAGGAGTCAACTTTGACCTCAGTTCCCTCCGCCTCTGGGGCAGCGGTGGCGCCGCCCTGGACCCGGAAATAGCTACCCGCTTTAAGAAACACTTCGGCGCGGATATCCTGGATATCTGGGGACTTACCGAAGCCGTCTCCCACGTTACCTATCACCCGCTCGATGGCACCGGCAAGAACAACTCCACCGGCAAAGCCCTCCCCGGCGCTGAGCTGGCCATTGCCGATGATGCCGGCAACCACCTCCCCCCCGGCCGGGTCGGTGAGGTGCTGGTGAAAGGCCCTATGATGACCGGCTATTACAATGACCCGGAAGCCACCGCCCGCACCATCAAAAACGGCTGGCTCCACACCGGTGACCTGGGCAGCCTGGACCCGGACGGCTATCTGCACCTGAGCGGGATGAAGAAAAATATGATCATCCTGAAAGGACAGAACATCTACCCGGTCGATATTGAAAACGTGCTTCGTGACCATCCCAAAGTCGCCGAGGCGGTGGTGGTGGGCATCCCGGACCGGTTGCGCGGCGAGATTGTGGCCGCCATTATCCGGCTGAAACAGAAGGTAACCGCCACCGAGCAGGAAATCAGGCAGTTCTGCCAGGGACGCCTCTCCGATTACAAACTGCCCAAAATGATTTTCTTTACCCGTAACCTGCTCCGGAAAGCCTCCGGCAACATCGGCAAGCAGCGGCTGGAAGACTACCTCCCGGACGTTGCTTCCCTTTCCCCCTCCCCTCTCCAGAGAAAAGGAGGATCATAGCCGGTGGCAAACAGCGGCAGACAGGCTTAGCCCAGCTTTTCCTTCAGCCGCTCCACCGCCAGGCGCGTGCTGGACAGCACCGGCGTCGTGCGCTCGCTTTCCGGGACCTGCCCCAGGACCCGCTCGATTGAAGGCTGCGGTATCACCACCACCTGCACCGCCGCCATCAGCTCTTTCAGGCACCCCCGGACGATTCCGTCATGAGTGGCCCAGTCCTCCCGCCGCAGCGCGTCGAATGCCCCCTCGCACAGCATCGGCTTTATCTCTGCCGTCTTCCTTCTTGCCGCGGCTTCTTCCTGGAGTATCCGGGAAGCTGACTCCACCGTCCCCGGGTGCGTGCCCAGGATGCCGATGCAGTCACCCCGCTCCATCGCCTCCTCGATGACTACCTCCAGTACGGACAGCACCGGAATATTCACCGCCGCTTCCACTTCCTCCACCAGCCGCCCGAAGGCGGTGCAGGTAAGCAGCACCGCCTCCGCGCCGGACTCCTCGGCAAAGGATGCCAGCGTCCCCAGCCGCCTCACCACCCGCTCCCGGTGCTCCTTGCCTGCCAGAAAGGGCAACCCCTCGTCCACGAAGTGCACCACCTCCACCCCGGGCAGAAACTCGGATACCAGCCCGTTGAACAGCCTCACGTGAGTGGCTATGGCGTGCACCATCCCCGCTTTGCGCTTCATCTGGCACCTCCCGGTTTATCGTTGACGCTCCAGTATAGCACCGCCCGCCGGAGATTGGAAATAACTTCCCCGCCCTGGAAACACCCCGAACTGGTGTCCAGCCCACCACAAAAAAACGCCACATACAGCGGCGCTTCACCCGGTTTCAGTATGGTAGGCCGTACAGGATAAAAGGTAGAACTTTTACTAAGGTATTTAGTTTTGCCTAGTCTACCGATTTCTGTAGTAATTCCAAGTTACTCTTCGACTGCTTCGCAAAATCATTGAACTTTTTAGAGGGGTACACACCAGAGATTACTTCAAAGAGTGTGCCAATGCATGTCCCAAGGGCAAAGAACAGAAAAAGTAGTTTGTTCCTGTATGTCTCTGCTAATTCTTGTGCGCTTGAAGGTATTTTCTCGAAAAAACCGTAATTGAACGTGGCACCATAAAGACTTCCGTGTAGAGCTTCTGAAGCATCATCATAGATACCTAGCGTAGACAGCATCAATCCTTCTATTTTTATTTTACCCTGGTCTCTAATTATGGCTAATCTATCTGCTAGTGAAAGCGAAGTCCATCTAGTTATTACTTTGCCTTTTGAACTGGTAAAGTCACTAATTGCCTCTTTTAGCCCTGGATAATCATCAAGATTAATTGATCCTGACCACTTTAACTCAGCCCTTTGGTTTCCTACTATGAAGCTTCTATTTAATACTCTGTAGCCTTTCTGTTTGGTGTAAGTCAAATATTTCTGATATTCCTTCTCTTCACAAACAAGGAGATACATGTAGTTAATTAGTTTCTCTAACAAAGCGCGCGCCAACATGTAGCTTTCGCCAAGAAAATTGTTAATGGCAAGCGAGTTAATAGCATTGCCCGTAATATAGATGCTCATCAGTAAGTGATATAACGACAATATGCGTGGATTATCTATTTGCTTCCTTTTGGAATGCACCCTTAAGATTAGACAGATAGGGTTTGGAGGGTCCGGCAGGTGTC
>CAZTMR010000078.1:0-4594 GCA_964615345.1 uncultured Dehalococcoidaceae bacterium
GACACCTGCCGGACCCTCCAAACCCTATCTGTCTAATCTTAAGGGTGCATTCCAGTATAATGTCGTCAAAAGGTCGTCTTCCTTGACATCCGGTAAAGTGCTGATTATAATTCATACTTGCTTAGTAATAAACCAAGGAGGAGCTAAAGTTGAGCAAGATACTGCGAGTAAACATGACCAACCAGACGGCGAAGTATGAGGATGTCCCGGAGAAGTACAATATCCTGGGCGGGCGGGCCTTAACTTCAACCATCACCTGCGAAGAGGTTCCGGCAACCTGTCATCCGCTGGGGCCGAACAACAAACTCACCTTCGCTACCGGTATCGTCACCGGCACCAACGCTCCCACCTCGGGACGGATATCAGTGGGGGGCAAGGCTCCACTGACCGGGACGGTAAAAGAGGCCAACTCCGGCGGCGTGGCGCCGCAGAAGCTGGCCCGGCTGGGCATTAAAGCCCTCATTGTGGAAGGGCAGCCAGAAGAGACGGACAAGTTCTGGGTGCTCAAAGTAAACAAGGACGGCGCCGAGTTCGAGCCGGCAGACCGCTTCGTGGGCAAAGGGCTGTACGAAGCCTACCCGCTCATGTTCAAGGAATACGGGGACAAAGTGGGTATTATCGGCATCGGCACCAGCGGCGAACGGCTGATGTCCAGCGCCGGTATCTGCGTCAACGACCCGGAGAACCGGCCCGCCCGCTATGCCGGGCGCGGCGGACTGGGCGCGGTGATGGGCAGCAAAGGACTGAAGGCGATTGTCCTCGATGACACCGGCGGTCCGGGCGTACCAATCGCCAACAAGGAGCTCTTCGATACCGGACGGAAAAAGCTGGTAGCGGCGCTGCAAAAGCACGATATCACCAAGCCGGGTGGGGCACTGAACACCACCGGCACGGCGACACTGATTAACGTCATCAACGAGGCAGGCGCGCTGCCGACGCGCAACTTCCGCGAGGGCCGCTTTGAAGGGGCGAACAAAATCTCCGGCGAGACCATTAACGAGAACTGCAAGACACGCGGCGGCGCCGGTATGACCGGACACGGCTGCAGTCCGGGCTGCATCATCAAGTGCTCTAACGTCTATCCCAACCCGGACGGCAGCGAACTGGTCTCTGTCCAGGAGTACGAATCAGTCTGGGCTTTCGGCGCCAACTGCGGCATCGACAGCCTGGAAGTCACCGGCGAACTGATTCGACTGTGCAACGATTACGGCCTGGACACCATCGAGGCCGGGGTTACCATGGGAGTGGCCATGGAAGCCGGGCTTGCCAGCTTCGGCGATGGCAAGAAGGCAATCGAACTGATGCACGAAATCGGCAAAGGGACGCCGCTGGGGCATATCCTGGGTAACGGCGCCGCGGTCACGGCGAGCACCTTAGGCGTGGTGCGCTGCCCGACGACCAAAGGGCAGTCAATGCCGGCCTACGAGCCGAGAGCCATCAAGGGAATCGGCATCATCTACGCGACGACGCCGATGGGCGCAGACCACACTTCCGGCTACACCATCTCCCCGGAGATACTGGGAGTGAGCGATAACCTGGACCAGTTCAGTATAGACAAGGCGGCGCTGGCCCGCCACTTCCAGAACGTCACCGCCTATATCCTGGACAGCAGCGGGCACTGCCTGTTCATCAGCTTCGCCATCCTGGATGACCCGTCAGGACTGGAGGGGGTGGTAGAAGAGTGCAACGGCGTGCTGGGAACAAACTGGACGGTGGACGATATGGTCAAGCTGGGCAGCGACATTATCGAGAAAGAGCGGGCCTTCAATACCGCGGCCGGCTTCACCAGGGTTCACGACCGCCTGCCCGAGTTCATGCAGTACGAGAAGCTGCCGCCGCACAACGTCACCTTTGACGTACCGGATACGGAGCTGGATAAGGTACACAACGCCTGATCAGCGAAAAGGTTTTACGGGTAAGCCCCTGCCGGAATGGCAGGGGCTGCCTGTTTTGGCACCGGCGCCAATCTCTCCCCAGTGCCGGCGCCGGATAAGCCGGGTTTGCCTTTTCAAGGTAAAATTACTATACTGGAGATGTAAACCGGTAGACACGTTTACGCCGCGGAGGAACCTATGAGCAAGGTGGAAGTCAGGCTCTTTGCCAGTCTGCGAAAGTATCACGCCAGACCGGGCAGCAGCGAAGCCATGAGCGTGGAAACGGAAGACGGGACGACGCTGGGAGACCTGCTGGGCAAGCTCAAAATCCCTGCGGAAGAAGTAACCGTTATCATGGTCAACGGCAAGCGGCAGAAAGAAGACCACCCCCTGAAAGACGGGGACCGGGTGGGCATTTTCCCGCTTATCGGTGGGGGGTAAAGATTGGTCGAGGTGCACCTTTACGGAAAGCTGCGGCGTTTTTCGGACAACCAGGACCCCACCCGCCAGTCAATCGTTAACGTTACGGCCAGGGAAGCCGATACGGTAAGCAGCATCATCAGCCGCATCGGCATTCCGCCCGAGGAAATAGGCGCCAATATTTTCCTGAACGGGAGGTATTCCAGCCTGGAACGCCGGGTAAAAGACGGCGACCGGCTGGGCGTTTTCCCGGATAACATGGCGATGATAATAGTCTAATTTCGCCGGAAGAGGAGGCACGGTGACGGGAAAGATAGAGGTTCACCTGTACGGCAAGCTGAGACGTTTTACGGATAACCTGGATCCGTCCCGTGATTCCATCCTCCATATCCCCGTGTCAGATAAGGAAACGATAGCGGATATCGTCAGGCGAATCGGCATACCGCCGGAAGACCTGGGCAACAACGTGTTTCTGAACGGGGAGTACTCTGCCTTTACCCGCGAAGTAACCGCCGGAGACCGGGTGGGTATTTTCCCGGACGATATGCAGCTGCTGTACAAGTGGCACTTCGATAAGAAAAAGTAACCACCCGGAGAAAGCCCGGAGGTTCCGGCTTTACCAGGCCGCCAGAAAGCCCTTGCCGGCGGCAGACTGACCGGACAGGAGAGAAAAATTGTACCGAGCGCCGCGCGGCACGGCAGACATTCTACCCGGAGAACAGGCGTACTGGCGCTACGTGGAGCAAAAAGTGGCCGGCATCTGCCAGCTCTACGGCTACGAGCGCATCGACTCTCCGGTCTTCGAGGATACCGGTCTCTTTACCCGGAGCGTGGGGCAGGGAACGGACATCGTCGAGAAGGAAATGTACACCTTCCGGGACAAAGGGGGCAACCGGATAACGCTGCGGCCGGAGGGGACGGCCCAGGTGTGCCGGGCCTACCTGGAGCACGGTTTCCAGAACCAGCCGAAGCCGGTAAAGCTGTACTACCTGGCATCCGTCTTCCGCTACGAAAGGCCGCAGGCGGGCCGCTTCCGCCAGCACTACCAGTTCGGCTTTGAGGCAATCGGGGATGACAGCCCGGCGCTGGACGCGGAGGTCATCGATATGTCCTGGCGCTTTTTCCTCTCGCTGGGACTGAAGGGCCTGAGGCTGCTGCTGAACAGCATCGGCTGCCGGAAATGCCGCCCGGAGTACCTCCGCCTACTGCAAGAGTACTACCAGGGCCACATTGAAGCGCTTTGCCCGGACTGCAAGGTCCGGCTGGAGCGCAACACCCTCCGTCTGCTCGACTGCAAGGAGCCCGGCTGCCAGGAGCTGGCGGACAGCGCCCCCCGGAGCGCGGACCACCTCTGCGCTGACTGCGCCGCCCACTTCCGCCGGCTGGAGCGTTACCTGGAGCGGCTGGAGATTCCCTTCACCGTGAACCACCGGCTGGTGCGCGGCCTGGACTACTACACGCGGACGGTCTTTGAAATCCAGCCCCGGGCCGGGGGCGCGCAGAGCACACTGGGCGGGGGCGGCCGCTATGACAATCTGATCGAAGAGCTGGGCGGCAAGCCGACGCCGGCGATAGGTCTGGCCGCCGGCATAGAGAGGATGATACTCAACCTGAAGAAGCAGGCAGTGGCGGTGCCGCCGCTGCCCCGGCCGGAGGTGTTCATCGCCCACCTGGGGGAAGCGGCGGGGGAGGAGGCGATAAAGCTGGCCGCCGGTCTGCGGAAGGCCGGCACCGGGGTTATCATGGCCACGGGCAACCGCAGCCTGAAAGCCCAGCTCAGGCAGGCGAACTCGGCGGGGACCAGGTACGCAGTGATTATCGGGGAGGAGGAGGTGAAAGCGGGAACGGTAATACTGCGGGATATGGCCAGCGCCGAGCAGCGCGCCGTGCCGGCGGAGGAGATTGCTCCGGCGCTGGGTTCCTCCCGCTGACAGGCGGAGCTTCCCCCACCGGGGGACGGGAATTACGCCGGTGTTTGAGAAATTTATGTCAATTTAACGCTTGAGGGTATTGACAAACCTTCCTATTGCCGTTATATTGAGTATAGCTTAGAGAGAAAAGGAGGTGATGCGATGGCAAAGACCCGCGAGGGGAGAGAGCTTTGAAGCTCGTTAACCGCATACATGAGAAATGTAGTCTCCATAAAAAAGAGAGAAGTTTATGGATGCTCTTTTATTGTGTGGAGACATAAGCATATTCCAGCAAGGAGGAAAACTAAAAGTCGATGAAAAAGAAACTAATAAGGATATGGGGCGTCGGCTTAGCGCTAGTGCTGGTAATGACACTGCTACTGTCAGCGC
>CAZTMR010000079.1:0-4505 GCA_964615345.1 uncultured Dehalococcoidaceae bacterium
CCCGATTTACCCGTTTTAGCCTCAGTTTCGGGTAGTCAATGGTAAACTTGGGCTACCTGCTGAGGTCCGGCGCCTGTTTTCCCCTGCCTGGGCCACGTTGTCCCCCCGAATGTTCCCCTGGACGCTTTCCGCTGCTATATAAACCTGCGGCGGTAAATCGCCGGTCAGGAGAAACTGTCCTGGTAACCGGACGGGCGTTTGTTTTCTAACCGGACGGCCGGCTCAGGCGGGGATGGATGATGGTCGTGCCCCCGTCCACTATTATTTCCTGCCCCGTAATGTAGTCGGCCTCGGCGGAAACCAGAAACACCACCGCGCTGGCGATGTCTTCCGGCTTAGCCAGCCTCCTCAGCGGTATCCGGTCGACTCCTTCGATAAAGTCGGGTTGTTCTTTTATCAGCGCGTCCATCATCGCCGTCACCGTCAGCCCGGGGCTCACCGCGTTCACCGTGATATTGTGCTTTCCCCACTCCGCCGCCAGCGTTCGGGTAAGCTGGAGCGAACCTCCTTTGCTGGCACAGTAAGCCGCCAGCCCCGGCGTTCCGATGTGCCCCCCGATGGAGGCGATGTTGACGATTCTCCCCCGCCCCCGCTCTATCATGTGCCTGGCCACCGCCCGGCTGCACAGGAACTGCCCCTTCAGGTTGACATCTATGATTTCCTCCCACTGGGATTCCGCCAGCTCCAGTGAAGGTATCAGCTTGTTTACCGCCGCGTTATTGACCAGGATGTCTATTTTCTGGAACCCGTCCAGCGTTTCCGCCACCAGCCTGTCCACCCCGGCACTGTCGGAAACGTTTGCTATCACCGGCAGCGCCTGACCTCCGCTCGCCGCTATTTTCTCCGCCACCGCCTTTATCGTTTCCTGGTTCCGGCCGTTGACCGCCACCGCGGCTCCCTCCCGGGAAAGAGCCAGCGCTACCGCTTCCCCTATCCCCCGGCTCGCCCCGGTGACGATGGCCACCTGTCCTTCCAGTCTCATTCTGCTTTCCTCCTCTGTTCTCAACACTGAACTGAATTGCATTATACCATTACCCGGAAGCCGCGCGGCAACCGGCCCTGACCGCCCGGCGGCGCGGCCGCCGCCAGGATGCCCCGGGGATTGAAACTCTTTCCGGAGACCGGAGACACAGCAGGTTATACCGGAGGCCCGTGGTTCGGTTCAGTTTGACCGGCTTCTGCGGATTAAGGTAAACTCGCCTTAACCCCCTCTACAAGGTTGCAGGAATGTCCAGACATTTACCATTCTATTACGGCTGGGTCATCGTCATTGCCGGCATACTGACCATGTCCCTGGCTTACGGGGTACGCTATTCCTTCTCCGTGATGTTTTCCTCTCTCCTGGACCGGTTCCAATGGCCCCGGGATGCCACCGCGGCCATGCTCTCCTTCCAGATACTGGCTTACGGTTTCTCCGCCCCGCTGGCCGGCAGCCTGGTCGATAAAATAGGTCCGCGTAAAACAATGAGTATCGGCGCCGTCCTGCTCTCGTCCGGAGTGGCCCTCTCCAGCCTGGCAGACGCCCTCTGGCAGTTTTATCTTTACTTCGGGCTTATGGGTGGTGTCGGCCTCGCTTTAATCGGTACGGTACCCTTCATCCGTATCATCACCAGCTGGTTCGTGAGCAAGCGCGGCCTGGCTTTGAGCCTCTTCTTCTTCGGCGTGGGCGGCCAGCACCTCATTTACCCGCTGGTGGCGGTGCTGATTGAGAATTTCGGCCTGCGCGGCACTTTCCTGGCTGAGGCCTTCATCGTCATCGGCATTCTGTTTCCCGCCATCCTGCTCCTGGTGCGGCACCACCCCTCGGAAAAAGGCCTCTACCCGGACGGCGCCGCCAGTGAAGCTACCTACCGGACGGGCCGGCGCTCTGAAGACGCCGTTCTGGATAAAGCCTGGGCAGCGACGAACTGGACGCTGGCCAGGGCAATGAAGACCTGGCGCTACTGGCTCCTCTGCTTCGCCGCCTTTTCCATCTGGGGGATTACGGAACACGTCCTCCTCGCCCATCACATCGCCTTCGCCGAGGACGCGGGCTATAGCAAACTTTACGCCTCTTCGGTACTGTCTCTCTTCGGGGTGATGATGGCCGCCGGTGCCATGGGCGGCAGCATCTCCGACCGCATTGGCAGAGAGGCCGCCTTCACCGTAAGCACCGTGCTCGGTATCGCCGGCATCATCGTCATTATGCAGATAACGGATACCTCTCAGCCCTGGATGCTCTACGCTTATGCCGTCCTGTTCGGGCTGGGTATCGGGATGAGCATTCCTGTTCTGGCCGCCGCCGTCACTGACCTGTTTCAGGGAAAAAACGCCGGCGCCGCCATCGGCTTCGTCTGGTTTGCCTTTGCCCTCGGCGGAGCGGCGGGGCCCTGGCTCGGCGGCTTGATTTTTGAGCTTACCGGCAGCTATATCGGGGCCTTCCTTCTTTCCGTGGCAATGTACGCCGCCGGCTGTGTCGCCGTCTGGCTGGCGGCGCCGCGCCGTATCCGGCCCGTTGCCGGCGGACTGAAAACACGGAAAGCACCCCAGGTTAAAAACAGGCTCTCCGCCTAGACTTCCGCTCGGCTGTCCTTGGTTGACATCCGGGCCTGGTAAAGCAGGCGCTCCGCCCGGGAAGTATTGAAAGCCCCGCACACGCAGAACTTGGCCATATACCGGGCGGCTTTTTCCGGGGTCAGCCTTTTCTCTTTCACCAGGTCTACCATCTTCCGGGCAAAGCTCCCGGAGATAAGCCCGTGACCGCACATCGTGGTGAGGGCCAGCACCGTCCGCTCCGGAAGCCGGTACAGGTTCCCCCGGAATCCCAGCGAATAGTTTATCGAATGAGGCGGGGTGCCGGTGCGGGGTGCCATCTCTCTGAAATCGTCCACCAGTGATGACACGTTGACTGACAATCCCAGGTCCAGCTCCCTGATTTCCCTGACGAAGCCCTCCACCGCCTCCCGGTTGTCAAAGACCACCGTCCCCCGCCCCGGCGGCTCCATATCCGCGATTACCTTTTCCGCCGGTACCGTCTCTTTTCTCCCCCGCACGTAGAGCCGGAACAGGTTCAGGTCCTTCTCCGGCCGGAACAGGGGCCCTTTCCGGGACTCGTTGGAGAGATTGACCGGGTTGTATTTCAGGGCCGTCTCCAGGAAACGCCGCGCTTTCTCCACGGAGCCCTGGTCATTGCTGCCGGGGACGGAAAGGGTGAAAACTATATAGTCGTCCTTCAGGTCTTCCGGCTTCCCGAACCTGTGTAAAGTGTTCGTCAAGGCGCTTTCTCCTCTCCGGCGGCCGTTTGATTACTGCGCCTGCCCAGCCCGATGTTTATCTTCGCCCGCCACGCATCGTAGCCCATCGCCCTGAGCTGGTCTCTGACCGTGTCGTTCCCTTTTTCGTCGCAGCGTACGGCCACCCCCAGCGCCACCACCGTGTCCATCTGGCTGACCTCGTCCTCCACCGTTTTCAGTATCTCCGTCATCCTGGCCGTATCGGTCTTGAACTCCAGTATGCAGGACATTACTTTTTCGTTCATAATCTCCGGGCGCATCGCCCCCGTTTTGGTATCGGACATCAGTGCCGTTACCGGGTTTTCCCGCTGAAACTCCACTCCCATCCCGGCCAGCGCCCGGCTCACCCGGTCCACGTCCCGGAAATACACCCCCACCCCCGGCCTCCCGAACTCCACGGCAAAGCCGGTCTCCCCTTCCTTCACCCGTCCGGTTACCTCGTTCGTCTTCACTTCCTGCGTGCCCCTGCCGCTGTCCCCCGTCGATTCGTGCGGCACCTGCGGGTCACTGAAGTCGCGCCGGACTGACCTCGGCCAGGCCAGCTCGTCGGCGGTTATCGCCCCGGTCGGGCAGATATCCGGCTCCGGCTGAAACCGGAGATTGAAAAAAGCCAGCACCCCTCTCAGCAGGCGCGTCGGCTGCTGCGGCAGGTTCTCCGTGCTCATCCCCCGGTAGCAGGCGTAGCACTCCACGCACGCCTCCGGGTATATCTCGGATAGCCCGTCATCGGCGATGTATATCGCCTCCATCGGGCACACCGGGACGCAGTTGGCGCAGCCGATGCATTTGGTCTTGTCTATGTGCACTTCGCTTATCGCCTCACCTGGTTGTTACCATCTCCCTCATATTCGCCGCTGCCTGAAAGCAGAAAGACGCGGGAAAAACTGCTCACCTCATCTGCGGTTAATGCGGAAGCGGGATATGACCCCCTACCACTTGTCGTAAACGCTTTCCCGGGCAGAAATCAGGTTACGGAATCCAGTGTAACCCCCCTGATGGAGTGGCGACCCCGGCGGGATTTGAACCCGCGATCTCCACCGTGACAGGGTGGCATGTTAGACCGCTACACCACGGGGCCGTGTCGGCTGCTGCCGGGAGAAATATGCCTGCGCCGGGTGCAGGCTTTTACTCCATAAAGTCTAGCAAAGGCCGCCGCAGGTGTCAAGATAACCGCGTCCCCCCCGATCCGTGGATTTTCTGATGGTGCAGGCACGATTTGAACGTGATAAACTA
>CAZTMR010000080.1:0-4475 GCA_964615345.1 uncultured Dehalococcoidaceae bacterium
ATCGGTTCACTTTTCAGGCTTTAACAGTTCACTTTTCAATTTTTTTTAACACCGGGGTAAAATCCCTTGACAAGCACTATATATTGTGTTATTGTTTTGCTTGCCATACTAAATAGAGGTATTTTTGGTCTTGGACTGCCCTTACTGCAACCATCATGATTCCAGAGTGATAGACTCCCGGGACGTCAATGACGGTATCCGCCGCCGCCGCCAGTGCCTGAAATGCGATTCCCGGTTTACCACCTACGAGCGCCTGCAGCCGGTCAGCGTGTTTGTTATCAAGAAGGACAGGCGGCGGGAAGAGTTCGACCGAAACAAGCTCCTCTCCGGTATCCGCAAAGCCTGTGAAAAGCGCCCGCTGCCCAGCGGCGCGGTGGATAAAGTGGCCGACGATATCGAGGCGGAGATTTTCCGCACCGGCCGGGCGGAGATACCGGGCGCCATCATCGGCGATATGGTGATGGCGCGCCTGCAGGCACTGGACCACATTGCCTATATCCGCTTTGCCAGCGTCTACCGTGATTTCGCGGATATCACCGCGCTGAAAGAAGAGGTGGACGCCCTGGTTACCGCCGGGCCGGAAACGGCCCGCTCTTCCAGCCAGCTTCCTCTTATTGCCACGGAAAAGCTGGCGGAGCTGGCCAGAAGCTCCCGGAAATCGGCTAACGGCGGAAGAAGTTAAATCTGGACTGGATACTGGAGCCGGACATGGCGGAACAATCAGAAAGCAGGCAGGTAAAATCACCCAGCCGAACCCAGATTGCCCGCATCGTCTTTTCCGCCGCTGAATCGATGGGTATACCGGACCGGAGACTCATCGAGCGGCTGACGACACAGGTAATCGAACGTCTGGAAAAGCAGGCTTCCCGGCAGCGGATGCCGGCTCTGCCCGGTATGGAAGAGATGGTAAGCCGGGCCCACCGCCGGCCGGACTACCTGCCGTCCAGCGCGGATATTATGACCATGGTCGAGGAAATCCTGGCCGCCGAAGAACCAGAACCGGAAAAGGAGGCTACCGCCGAGATGAAAGAGATTAATGCCGCCGGAGCTGAAAAAAAGACCCTCTCCGGCGTTGAGCTTACGGAAAACGCCCGCCGCGTCCTGGAGAAAAGGTATCTCCAGAAAGACAAACAGGGAAACGTCATCGAAACGCCGGAAGAAATGTTCCGCCGGGTGGCCCGGGCGGTTGCCGGAGCGGAGCCCATTTATGACCCTGCGGCTGATGTCACCGCCCGGGAGGAGGAGTTTTGCCGGCTGATGACCAGCCTGGAGTTCCTGCCGAATTCTCCCACCCTGATGAACGCAGGCCGGGAGCTGGGGCAGCTTTCCGCCTGCTTCGTCCTGCCCATCGAGGATACCATGGAGTCCATCTTCGATTCGGTAAAAAATACCGCCCTTATCCACAAGAGCGGGGGCGGCACCGGTTTTTCCTTTTCCCGGCTGAGGCCGGAGATGGACCGGGTGGGTTCCACCGGCGGCGTGGCCAGCGGGCCGGTCTCTTTTATCCGCGCTTTTGATACCGCCACGGACGTCATCAAACAGGGCGGCACACGCCGGGGGGCGAATATGGGCATCCTGAGCATTGACCACCCGGATATCATGAAATTCATCACCGCCAAGGAAGATTCAACCGCGCTGACCAACTTTAATATTTCCGTAGCCATCACCGCTGATTTTATGGAAGCGGTGCGGGCCGGCACGGACTATGACCTGGTAAACCCGCACAGCGGGGAGGTGACTTCCCGGCTCAACGCCGGAGAGGTCTTCGATAAAATAGTCGATATGGCCTGGCGGACGGGCGACCCCGGCATTGTCTTTATCGACCGCATCAACCAGGACAACCCCACCCCGCAGCTGGGCAGGATAGAAAGCACCAATCCCTGCGGTGAGCAGCCCCTCCTCCCCTACGAATCATGCAACCTGGCTTCAATCAACCTGTCCCGGATGCTACGCGTGGCTGAGGGTAAAACGGAGGTAGATTATCCGAAACTGGCCGCGGTGATAAAGACGGCCGTCCGGTTTCTGGACAACGTCATCGATGTGAACAAGTTCCCGCTGGAGGAAATCGCCCGGATGACCCGCCAGACCCGCAAAATCGGGCTTGGGGTGATGGGCTTTGCCGATATGCTGCTCCAGCTCGGCGTACCCTATAATTCCGCAGAAGCGCTACAGCTCGGCGCTGACGTTATGCGCTTCGTGAATGACGAGGCTACGCGGGCCTCAGTCGAGCTGGCCGGAGAGCGCGGGACCTTTCCCGCCTTCGAGGGCAGCATCTTCGATGTTCCCGATGGGCCGCGGGTCAGGAACGCTTCCCGCACCACCATCGCCCCCACCGGAACCCTGAGCATGATTGCCGGCTGTTCCAGCGGCATCGAACCGCTCTTCGCCCTGAGCTATACCCGGAACATCCTGGACGGCGCCCGTTTCGTCGAGGTCAACCCCTTTTTCGAGGCGGCGGCGCGCAGCGGCGGGTATTATTCGGAATCGCTGATGCAGCAGCTGGCTGACGGCGTCAGTCTCGGTGATATCGAGGGTGTCCCGCAAGACGCCAGGCGGCTCTTTGTCACCGCACATGAAATTACCCCGGAGTGGCACGTCCGGATACAGGCTGCCTTCCAGCGGTCTACGGACAACGCCGTCTCCAAGACGGTCAACTTCCCCCGGGAAGCCACCCGGGAAGACGTGGCCCGGGTATATATGCTGGCCTATGAGGAAGGGCTGAAAGGGATTACCATTTACCGGGACCGCAGCCGGGACACGCAGGTGCTGACCACCGGCAAAACGGAGAAGCCGGCCGAGACCGGCCTGAAACCGCGGAAAAGAGCCAAGGTGACCACCGGCGTCACGGAAAGGGTGACCACCGGGTGCGGCACCCTCTATGTCACGGTGAACTCTGACGAGCAGGGCGTCTTCGAGGTCTTTTCCAATCTGGGCAAGTCCGGCGGCTGTGCCTCGGCGCAGATGGAATCCACCTGCCGCCTCGCCTCTCTCGCTTTGCGCACGGGTATAGGTGCAGAGGTCCTGGTGAAGCAGCTGCGCGGCATCCGCTGTCCCTCAATCGCTTGGGAAGAAGGCCGGTCTATTCTCTCCTGCGCTGACGCCATCGCCAGCGTGCTGGAAAAGCACACCACCGACTATGACGGAAAGCCGAAGGCCGAGGACTACGGGTTCGCCAAGAACCTGGCCGGCCAGTGCCCGGAATGCAGTAACCTGCTCGTCTACCAGGAAGGGTGCTTTATCTGCCCGGCGTGCGGCTATACCAAGTGCTAGGGGAACAAAACCTTGACAATATACACGGAAGCGTGTAAAGTGCGAAAGACAAATGAGTGAAGAATTTTCTTATGACATTAACTTAAAACCTTATTACGAGAGCGAGGAGCACTATATAAAGCTCTTTCAGGGAGATTGCTTGCAAGTGCTATCCCGGTTCTCGAACAATTCCATTAATATGATCTTTGCTGATCCTCCCTATTTTTTATCGAATGGAGGGATAACCTGTCATGCCGGGAAAATGGTTTCGGTAGATAAAGGAAACTGGGATGTATCCCTCGGTATAGAGAAAAATCACGAGTTTAATCTCTCATGGTTAAGTAAATGTCAGCAATTACTAACTAAAAACGGCACTATATGGGTATCAGGTACAGCACATACCATATTCTCCGTTGGTTTTGCCATGCAACAGCTAGGATTTAAAATTCTAAATGATATTGTATGGTTCAAGCCTAACGCTTCCCCTAACCTCAGCTGTAGATATTTCACTCATTCTACAGAGACTGTAATCTGGGCGGCAAAAAATGGTCGAAGTAAGCATACGTTTAATTATGAAATAATGAAGCAAATTAGTAATGGAAAACAAATGCGCAATCTGTGGGAAATCTCTCCTCCACAGCCAAAAGAAAAGACTTACGGCAAGCATCCTACCCAAAAACCTGTAGCTCTGCTAGAGAGAATCATACAGGCCTCAACCAATGAGACGGATCTTGTGCTCGACCCTTTTAACGGAAGCGGAAGTACCGGTATAGCTGCTGTAAGACTAAACAGAAAATATGTCGGCATAGAGGAATCAGAAGAATACCTTGACCTTACAATAAAGCGTTTGGAAAGCGAATTTACAAATCCCAGATTTCAGTTAACTGCGGATATAGCTTTACAGTAAAGTAGTTTCTACATTGAGGAGTTTTTGAAACGCGTTGGTGGTGGGTAATTCCTAACTGCAGCGGTAATTATTTTATCAATCTCGTTTTCCCCAGACGCTACCCAGCGGATAAAGCTCATCAGAAAACCGCGAGGTGGATCATATCTACTTTGCCTGGTCCCTGCTGGGCCAAAATTAAAGTCTTGTTCTATCATTAATAGTTGGGTATGGAATGCACCCTTAAGATTAGACAGATAGGGTTTGGAGGGTCCGGCAGGTGTCCGCCTAGCCCAAGTTTACCATTGACTACCCGAAACTGAGGCTAAAACGGGTAAATCGG
>CAZTMR010000081.1:0-4121 GCA_964615345.1 uncultured Dehalococcoidaceae bacterium
CGACTCGGCGGACGCGCTGGCGGTGGCGCTCTGTCACCTGCGGGAGACCCACCTGGAAAACCTGCTGGCGGGACGGAAGAAGGAAAGATGATTGCCAGCCTGCGCGGCAAAGTGGAGTCCTTCAGCGCGGACGGGGCGGTGATAAACGTGGGGGGAATCGGCTTTCAGGTATTTATGCCCACCTCCACTCTGAGCACGCTGGGGACCATCGATAGCGAGGTTCAGCTTTACACCCACCTGCACTTGAGAGAGGACAACGTTTCCCTTTACGGCTTCAGCACGGCGGCGGAACTGAGCCTGTTTCAATCGCTGCTGGGCGTAACCGGCCTGGGGCCGAGGCTGGCGCTGGCGATGCTTTCCGGGATGAGCGTGGAGGCGCTGGTAACGGCGATTACCACCGGCAGCACCGAGCTGCTGACGGCGATTCCGGGGATAGGCAAGAAGGCCGCCGAGCGGATAGTGCTGGAGCTGAAGGAGAAGCTGGGTGCGGGCTGGATAGCCACGGCGGCGCCGGGAGTTGCCCGGGAGAGCGCGGATGTGCTGGCGGCGCTGACCTCACTGGGCTACTCCGCGTCCGAGGCGGCCAGAGCGGTGGCCGCCCTGCCTTCCGACGATGGGGCGAATCTGGAGGAGAAGATAAAGCGGGCGCTGGGGTACTTCGGGGGAAAGTAGGGTGGATTGTCCTAGTTCCACCTCTGTATTCCCTTCCCTCTTTCAAGGGGAGGGGGGAGTTTTTGGGAGTGAGCATGAAAAGCAAACCGGACCAAGAAGATACCGCCTGTCCTTCAGGACAGGCGGTACTTGTTAATACCAGCTTTGCCGCAGGTCAGGGCCGGGGGGCTTTGCCGATTAACTCCGGCCATATCTCTTCGATAGACGGCTTGAGCCCGGCGACCACCTCGTCCACCGCCTTTACCGCGGCGTCAACCTCTTTTTGCGTCATGGGGGTGGACATCACAAAGAGACCGCGGGCGGGGAAGAACATTCCCCGCTCCAGCATGCCCAGGTAAAAGAGGTGCAGGAGCTGCTTGTTGGTCTCCCGCGCCGTTTTCCCGTCCACCACCGCGGTATCACTGAAGTGGATATTGCGCAGGGAACCCAGGCCGGTAACCTGCCCCTTGATGTTCAGCCGCTCGAAGACGGCGCGCACGCCATCGGTAAAAGACTCTCCCAGGGCGTTGATATGGTCGATTGCTTTCGCGTCGAGCTGCTCCATGGTGGCCACGCCGGCCACGGCGGTTATCGGGTTGGCGTTGAGGGTGCCGGCGTGGTAGACCTTCTTCACCCGGGGGGAGAAAAGCTGCATCAGCTCTTCCCGGCCACCCACGGCGCCCACGGGGTAGCCACCGCCGATGATTTTGGCCATCGTGGTCAGGTCAGGCTTGATGTTGTAAATCGCCTGGGTGCCGCCCAGCGCCAGGCGCAGACTGATAACCTCATCGAGGATGAAGATGATATCGTTTTCGGCGGTTATCTTGCGCAGGAACTCCAGGTAGCCGTCACGCGGGGGAATCATACCGCCGGCGCCCATGGCGCCTTCAACGATGACCGCGGCCAGGTTATCCCGGTTTTCCAGGATGGCTTTCTCCGCGGCCGCCTTATCATTGTAGGGCACGACGATGGACTCCTGCCGGGTGCCCCGGCTGATGCCGGTGGCGTCTGAAGGATAGACCACCGGGTCATAGTTGCCGTGGTAGCAGCCGTCCGTTTTCAGAATCATATCCTTGCCGGTGTGGCCGCGGGCGAGACGGATGGCCATCAGCACCGCTTCCGAGCCGGTGTTGCCAAACCTGACCTTGTCTACCGATTCCACCCAATCGCAGACCAGCTCCGCCCAGCGCGCCACGGCGGGCACGAGCGCCCCCAGGGCGGTGCCCCGGGCCGCCTGCTCCCGCACCGCCGCCACCACTCTGGGGTTGGCGTGGCCAAGTATCATCGTGGTGTAGCAGTTGTGAAAATCTATGTACTCGTGGCCGTCAACGTCGGTAAAGCGGCAGCCGGAGGCGGCATCAATCCAGAGGGGATAGGGGTCAAACCAGATGGAACTGCGGGTATCGCCGCCGGGCATAAACTTTTTCGCCTTTTCCAGGACTTCCCGGGACCCGGGTGTCCTTTTACGGTAAGTATCTTCATACTTTTCGGTTAGTTCAGCGAGCAATTTCTCCGAGGGCATAGCTATCAGTCTCCTTTCCTGACCGCAGACGGTGATATTCACCGGATGCACCAGATGAATTATAGACGAGACGGCAGGCAAGATCAATTAAAGTGGCACGCAAGCACGGAGAGGATAAAAAAAGCGAGCCCCGTTTTCCCGGGGCTCGCTCCCGGCAAAAGACCGGAAATAATTCCTAGCTGTTCAGGATTTTTTCCGCTTCCTCGCGGCCGGCATCCATCAGGTAGGGGATACCGGTCACTTTAGCGCACTCTTCGGTCAGGGAGATGAGCTCGTTGCGGGTGATGGCGGGCAGGCTGAAACACCGGGCGCCGGCCATCAGCTGCTGCAGTCCTACCTTCAGCTTCTCCGCGTAGCTGTAGATGCCGATAGCGCCGAGGGGGATGTTCTTTATCTCGTCAGCGCCAACGATATTCTTGACATCGTCATAGTTGACGAAGATTTCCTCCACGGTGGAGCCGAACTGGCCGACGCTCCGGGGCAGCTTGCCCTCCTGGAGCCAGCCGGCAATGTTCTTGCCCACCATTCCCGGAATCATCAGGGCGCGTCCCATACAGACCGCTTTTACGAAGGGCGCGCCGAGGGCCAGAGCTTTGAACACGCCGTCTTCACTGCTGAAACCGCCGGCAAAAGCGATATCCGGCACCCGCTCGCCCTTTGCCGCCAGCTGGCGGCAGAAATCATAAGCCGCCGCGTGCAGGTAGAGGCTGGGCATACCCCATTCCTCCATCATGCGCCAGGGGCTCATCCCGGTGCCGCCCGGGGCGCCGTCAATGGTAAGCAGGTCAATCCTGGCTTTCGAGCCCCATTTGATGGCCATGGCCAGCTCCCGCAGGCCGTAGGCGCCGGTTTTCAGGGTAATGCGCTTGAAGCCCAGGTCACGGAGTCTTTTTACCTCGGCGTAAAAGCTTTCCTCATCGATGAAGCCGAGCCGGCTGTGGCGTTCGAACTCCTTGAAAGAACCGTCCTTGAAGGCTTCCACGGTCACCGGCTCCGAGGGGTCCGGAGTAACGATGTAGCCCCGCTTCTGGAGCTCCTGCGCCCGTTCCAGGCTGTCCACTTTGATCTCGCCGCCGATACACTTGGCGCCCTGTCCCCATTTGAGCTCGATGGTTTCCAGGCCGTGCTTCTTGCTGACGTACTCGGCCACACCCAGCCGGGTATCCTCCACGTTCATCTGCACCAGGATTTCACCGTACCCCTGGTGGTAACGCCGGTAGATATCAATACGCCGGTCCATATCCGGCGCCAGAGAGATTTTCCCATTTGAATCGAGCTCCAGCTGCGGGTCGATGCCGCAAACGTTCTCTCCGCAGACCAGGGTCACCCCGCTGATAGCGGCTCCCACGGCGAAGTGCTCCCAGTATTTGCGGGCGATTTCCGTGGAACCGAGGGCGCCGGTAAACACGGGGGTTTTCATTTTTACCTTGACGTCCCAGCCGTATTCGGTTTCCGTATTCACGGCGGGGAAGGTGGCGGTGTCCGGGTTACCGGACACGCCGGCGGGCAGACCTTCCGCGCCCAGTGCATAGCCCTGGATATTGAAATGAGAATAGTCTATGGGGTAATCCTTGTCACCTCCGGCGGTGACGTTACCGAACGGCCCGGGATAGATGACTTCCCGGCCCCGGAAAGATGACTTGAATACCTCACAGTTTCCGGTGCAGTCATCCAGACACCGGGCACAGATGCCGCTCATCGGCACCACATTCCGGGAACGGTTTGCCGTCCTGGTGGCATCGTTTGCGTTGGGTCGCGATAGGTTCACTCTCGTCCTTCCTTTCTGATTTTTAGTATTGCCATGCCAGCGGCCGCCAGAAACAACCACAATAAGGTTTTCAGGTCTGTGTTCCAGGCGCCGGCCGGTCAATGACGGGCGGCAAGCGGTAAATGGTTGCCGTAAACATTATACCTGTTCATTTTCATTTGTCAACATCAGGTACGCCGG
>CAZTMR010000082.1:0-4067 GCA_964615345.1 uncultured Dehalococcoidaceae bacterium
CAAGCAAAACAATAACACAATATATAGTGCTTGTCAAGGGATTTTACCCCGGTTTTACCACCGGAATTTAGAAACGGAAAAACTTTACTCCGCAGGCGGCGAAAGCCTAAGATAGGATAGCCGGAAAACCGCCGGAGGAGTCAAGCACCGTTGAACTACCCGGAAGCCGTGGCCTATATTTTAAGCTACGCCGATTACGAGCGGGTACCCCGTTCGGCGGTGGTCTTTGACCTGAAACGTATCCAGCTGCTCCTGGCGAGGCTAGACAACCCGCAGGATGTTCCTAAAACGGTCCACGTGGCCGGCACCAAGGGCAAGGGCAGCACCGCAGCCATGATTGCCGCCATACTTACCCGGGCCGGCTACCGCACCGGACTTTATACGTCTCCCCACCTCCGGACCATCAGGGAGAGAGTATCCATAGATGGCGAGCCAGTTACGGAAGAGGCCTTTGCCCGGCTGGTGGACCGGCTGGAACCGGAGGCCGCAGCGGTAAACGGGTCCGGCGTCAGCGGAGAACTGACCACCTTCGAACTGCTGACGGCGCTGGCGTTCCTCCATTTCCGGGAGAACGCGGTAGACTACCAGGTGCTGGAGACGGGGCTGGGGGGAAGGCTGGACGCCACCAACGTCACCCGCCCGGCCGTCTGCGTGATTACTGCTATCAGCTATGACCATACGGACGTGCTGGGAAATACCCTGGCCCGGATTGCCGCGGAAAAGGCGGGCATCATCAAGCCGGGATGTACCGTGGTAACCGCACCGCAGGCGCCGGAGGCGATGAAGGTAATCAGAAAGGTGTGCGCGGAAAGGAGCGCCCGCCTGCTCGCGCTGGGGCGTGACGTGAACTGGCAGGCGCTGACTGCCGCCCCGGACGGACAGACTTTTCGGCTGAGCGGCTTGAGCGGACAGTATGAACTGAGTCTGCCGCTGGCCGGAGAACACCAGATGGAAAACGCCGCCGCGGCGGTAACCGCCATCGAGGTGCTGAAAGAAGACGGCGCGGACGTTTCCCGGGAAAGCATCGCCCGGGGGCTGGGCCGGGTGCGCTGGCCCGGCCGGCTCCAGGTACTGCGCCAAAAGCCGTGGCTGGTGGCGGACGGCGCCCACAATGCTGATTCCGCCCGCCGGCTGGTGAAGGCGCTGCGGCAGCACTTTGATTTCAAGCGGCTGACATTGATATTCGGCGCGTCCGCAGACAAGAACGTAGCCGATATGGCGGCCGAGCTGGCACCTTTCCCGGACACGGTCATCGTGACCAGTTCCCGCCATCCCCGCGCCATAGCCGCCGGAAAGCTGGCGGAAGAATTCAGCCGCCGGGGAGTGACCGCGGTGGTAGCGGAGAACGTCACCCGGGCCATAGACGCCGCCCTGGCCGGCGCGTCCGAAGGCGACCTTGTCTGCGTCACCGGGTCGCTGTTCATCGTCGCGGAGGCGCTGGAGTACTTCTCCTGAGAAGTCAGTCAGAGACGGTTTCAGGCCTGGCCTCAATCACCAGGTCATCCCCGCTCCGATAGACCCGGTCAAAAGACAGCCGCAGCGCCCGGCTGACCCGGCTGATACCGAGGTCTCCCACGACAGCGATGCCTTCCCCGATAATCCGGGGAGCGATGGCGGCCACTATTTTATCGGCCAGGCGCTGGCGCAGGCAGGAGGTTATCATACCGGCGCCCCCTTCCACCAGGACGGAGTTATACCCCCGCCCGCCGAGCAAACCGAACAGCTTTTTCAGGTCGATTCTCTCACCGGGGCCGGGTACGGTCAGCACTTCCACTCCCCTCTCCTCCAGGCGGGTTTTTTTCGCCGCATCGGCCCGGGAGGTGGTGGCGATAATGGTGGGGGCCGCCTCCCGGTCCCGGACTACCCGGGCTTCCAGCGGGATTCTCAGCCGGCTGTCCAGGATAACCCGCACCGGGTTTTTCCCTTTCACCAGACGGACGGTGAGCTGGGGGTCATCCGCCAGAACAGACTCTATCCCTACCACAATGACGTCACTGGCGGCGCGCCAGCGGTGGGCCACCCGGCGGAACTTCTCCGAGCTTATCCAGCGGGAGTTCCCGGTGGCGGTGGCGATGCGCCCGTCCAGGGACTGGGCAAATTTGACCGTGACCAGGGGAAAACCGGTGGTGATGTGTTTGAAATAGGCTTCGTTCAGCCGGCGGCAATCATCTTCGAGCACTCCCGGCCGCACCTCGATTCCCCTCCGGCGCAGCGCGGTGACACCTTTTTCGCTGACGAGCGGGTTAGGGTCAATGGCGCCGATAACCACCCGCCCGATTTTGGCCCGGAGAATAGCCTCCGTGCAGGGAGGCGTTTTGCCATAATGGGCACACGGTTCCAGGGTAACGTAAAGCGTGGCTCCGCTCACGTTTTCACGGGCGTTCCGGATAGCGTCAACTTCGGCGTGGTCCCCTCCGTAGCTCCGGTGATAGCCCCGCCCGATGACGCGGCCGTCCCTGACGATAACCGCCCCCACCATCGGGTTCGGGCTGGTCCTTCCCTGCCCGCGCCGGGCAAGACGAAGGGCCTGCTTCATGTAATGTTCGTCAAGCATCCGGTAAAACCGTTTACTCCTGCTTGCTGATTAAAACGGTAACGGTGAGCTTATCTTCATCAACGGTTATGGTTTTGAAATCGAGTTCGACGCCGCTGCCGGCGGCAGACCCGGCCAGGTCGAGCAACACCTGGTCTATTTGCTGGCGGATGAGCGCCACGATTTCTTCCTTGACCGAGCCGGGCACCGGTATCGCGCCGAAGCTGATTTCATCTATCGAGACGTCAGGCTGGCCGTCCCGGATGCTGATAACGGCGTCTGCCTCCAGGGTGGCGCCGAACCCGAGGACGGTGGTATCAGCCACGGTCAGCAGCCTGTTCCCCGGCTTGAGGTCAATACTGACGCTGTTCACTTCCAGGGGAATATCTTCCGGTATCTCCATCCCGGTCATTATTTCATCTGCCTGCGCGTTGACTTCGGCCTCGGTAAAAGTCAGCATCACCTCCTGACTTTCCCCCGTCTCGGCCACCTCGGCTACCGCCTGCTGGAAATCGGTCAGACTATCGCCGGCGGTGGAGGCGGGCGGCGCCGGCGCGGGCTGGGGAGGTTCTGCAAAATCAACGGCGCGGAAAACAAAGTAGCCGCCGGCACCCAGTATGAGCAAAGCGACAATGACGAGCGGAATAATTACAATTTTCATCAGCCTGCTTCCGGTAAGCTATCCGGCCGGGCCGGCAGGGAGTAACGCCGTAATACCCGGTATTACTTTACTAGAACTTACCCGGATAAGCAAACCGCCTTTCCGTAAAACACCGGTAAGATGTTCCGCCGCCGGATGAAGCGCCGCAGCCGCGCTCATCCTTTCCGGTGTTTTCACTTTCCGCGGGCCCGGAAGATTATCAGCAGGCTGACGCCGATTATGATCACCGGCCAGATAAACTGCCACCGGAACCAGGAGAAAAGGTTCAGATTACCCGCCAGGAGGAGAACGCCGACCACCAGCAAAGTGATGCCAAAAAAGAGCTGCCGGCGGTGGTGTGTCTCCGGAGAGGTGGTAGATTTACCTTCTTCGCCGCCAATAGTGGCGCAGACTTCCTGGCCCACTTCAGCGGCGGTCTCCCTGATTTCTGCCATGTTCTCCCGGACGGTATCCCTGGTTTGCCCGGTCTTTGAGCCTTCCAGGGGAACGACAATAGCCAGTACGATGTAAGCCAGAACACCGGCGCCATTGGCAAAAAGCAAGAGGACAAAGATTATCCTGACAATGGTAGGATCAATGGCAAAGTAGCGGGCCAGTCCGCCACAAACGCCCCATATCATCCGGTCGCCCTGGCTCCGGTAGAGTCGCTTTTCCATTGCTCACCTTCCATTCCAAGTTATCAGGAATTATATAGGATAAGAAACCCGGAGTCCATAGGGAAGTTGGTCCGGATGGACGCGCTTGCCCCGGGCAGACAGATTTGTTACAATCTAAACATCAGGAGAGCAGGTTTGCGGTAAGGATAGCTACCGGCCTGCTTCCCTGGAAATACGGGCCGTTAGCTCAGTTGGCAGAGCACCTGACTTTTAATCA
>CAZTMR010000083.1:0-4022 GCA_964615345.1 uncultured Dehalococcoidaceae bacterium
TTAAGAAAAGTGGAAATTATTGAAGTAAAATGCAAGTTCTGTAAGTCACCGAGCGTGGTCAAGAATGGCACTCGTGGTGGTACTCAATACTGGTTATGCCGGAGTTGCGGGCGTGGTTTTGTAGCCAATAAAGCTGTCCCCAGAGGTCGTTTCCCGATAGACACGGTAGCAAGAGCCTTGTATAACTACTATGCCGGAATGTCCCTTAACGCTATCTGTGAAGGGATAAAGCAGGGGTCAAAGGGTGATACTACGGTATCAGATACCACGATTTATAATTGGCTAGGGAAGTACACAGCTATCGCCCTGAACGAAGCTAACGACTACAAGCCGCAAGTCGGTAAAAAATGGGTCATGGACGAGACCGTAGTTACGCTGGATGGGAAGAAGTGGTGGCTTATCACGGCTTTGGATGCCGATACCCGCTATTTGCTTAGTACGAAGCTATCCACTAACCGTAACCGGAAGGATATACAGGCTGTATTAGAAGCGTCTACAGCCAAAACAGGGGTTATTCCTAGTGAAATTCGGACGGCTGGGTCGGCTATCCAGATGCCATAGAGCAGGCATACGGAGCGGATGCCAAGCATATCAAAAGCAAACCATTTGCGGAAGCTGACCTGTCTACTAATCTCATGGAACGTTGGAACGGTACGCTCAAAGACCGTTTGAAGCCGATGCGGGGTATGGACAGGAACTCCAATATGCAACTTATCCTGGACGGCTTCGTATTCTATTATAACTATCTAAGACCGCATATGGGGTTAGGTGGCAAGACTCCAGCAGAGGCTGCCAAGACTGGATACCCGTACAAGAACTGGGAGGACGTGGTACGGAGCGAGATGCCGAGAATAGAACTGACTGCCGAGGACAAGGCTAGGTACAGAGTAGGGCGGAAGGTGAGAGCGATAAGACGGAAACGGACAGGGAGAGGGACAAGGGAAAATCCGACTACGATGAGGGGGATACGGAGATGAACTTACATTTACTGCTGGACATTCTCATATGCATCGTAATAGCGGTGTTTGTGTATCGCAGTCAAAACGGCAGGAATTTTAGCAGGACGATAAAGGACGCCCAGAATATTATAGCGAGAACAGCAAAACGTATGAACCCCAATAACGGGTCAGCGGATACCGCCTCAGCACTCTTGAATAAACCCTGCATTATCTCCGATGATGCGTACTCGGAAACAAGGAATGATATTATAGCTTTGCCTAGTAAAGATGCCCACTTCACAAGGAACAGCATATCAGAGAGCAAATACGGAAGTCAATCACAAGTTACTAGCACTAGGGAGCATCAATCAAAAAAGGGAAGAACCCCGCTTTTCGATGGCGTAAGGCCATACCAGAACATTCCTTTCCAGTTCTCACTACATGTCCAGGAAAGACCGGACGGCGAACTCAGGCACTACGAGTACCTGGCCGATGGCCGGAAAGACCCGCGTCCCGAATTACTGGAGTCCCTCGGCGGGATAATCGGCGAAAGCGGGAGCATACTCGCTTATAACAAATCGTTCGAAGAGCGCGTACTCGAAGAATCAGCCCAGGCGTTTCCCGGACCCTGCGCCTGGGTTAACGGAGCGATTAGCAGGCTGGTCGACCTCATCATCCCCTTCCGAAGTTTCCATTATTACCACCCTCGGCAGGGCGGCAGTGTCTCGCTGAAGAAAGTGCTGCCGGCGATTACCGGCCGGGGCTATGACGATATGGCGATAGCCAGGGGGGATGATGCCAGCCTGGCCTTTCTGAGAATCACTTTCGATGACGTGTCAACGGAGGAAGCGGAAGAGGTGAGAACGGACCTGCTTACTTACTGCAAGCTGGATACCGGGGGTATGGTCAGCATTGTGGAACGGCTGGAAGAATTGTCCGGATAAGGAAAGCACCGGATAATCTCCGCGCCGGAGATATTGACCCCGAGGAGGGGGCAGGTTCCAGCGGTGAAGTCTGCGGCGCTCAAATGCCCTTCAGGTTCCGATAAGTGCGGATACCTCCGGAAAGGTTCCTGGCATTGAACCCCCTGGAGCGCAAAGCGCGCGCCGCGTAGTACGACCGCTGCCCCAGCTCGCAATACGCCCAGATTTCCCGTCCCGATGGCAGCTCATCCAGGCGGGAGCGGAGTTCGTTGAGCGGGATATTCAGGGCTCCATCCAGGTGACCGCAGGCATATTCAGACCGGTCACGCACGTCAAGGATAAAGGCGTTTGTGTCCCCGATATCTTCCCAGTGCGCCAGCGGCGAATCACCGCGAAGCGTATTGGCCGCAATCATGCCCGCCATATTTACCGGGTCTTTGGCGGCGCCGTACTGCGGAGCATAACACAACTCCGCTTCTTCCAGGTCAAATACGGTAGCGTTATTCTGGATGGCCATGGAGATAACGTCAATCCGCTTATCGACCCCGTCCTGTCCCACCGCCTGCGCGCCGAGCACTCTCCCGTCCTCTTTCGAGAAAATCAGCTTCATGGCGATGCGACACGGCCCCGGGTAATAGCTGACGTGGTGGCCTGGATAGAGATATACTTTTTCATAGTCTATTTTTCTTCCGTCTTCATTGAGACGTACCAGGGTCTTTTCCGTAGCGCCGGTGGAAGCAACGGTCATCCCCATCACCCCACATACCGCCGTACCCTGCACCCCCCTGAACGTGACGTCGCGGCCGAAAATGCTGCCGGCGGCAATTCTTCCCTGGCGATTGGCCGGCCCGGCCAGCGGAACGGCGGTCCATTCCCCGAAAACATAGTCAGGCACTTCAACGGCGTCACCGACCGCCCAGATAAAGTCGTCATCGGTCTTCATCCGGACGTCCACCCGGATACCGCCCCTGCCCCCGATTTCAAGGCCGGCGCTGCGGGCAAGCCCGGTTTCCGGACGGACCCCTATGGCCAGTATCACCAGGTCCGTGGAGAAGAGCCGGTCCGAAGCTGTTTTGACAACAAGGTCTCCGCGGTCATTCCGTTCAAAGCCGGCAACGGCGTCCCCCAGCTGGAGGGAGACACCATTGGCGGTCAGGTGACCGTGGAGCGGGGTGACCATTTCATAGTCCAGGGAGGGCATAACGTGGTCCTGCATTTCAATGATGGTCACGGAGATACCGCGCCGGACCAGGTTTTCCGCCATCTCCAGCCCGATGGAGCCGCCGCCGACGATGACCGCCCTGCTGGCGTTATTCCGGGCAACCCAATCACGGATATGGCGGCCGTCCGGTATGGTACGGAGGGAATATATGCCGGGGAGGTCAATCCCGGGGAGCGGGGGGCGGATAGGAGCGGCGCCGGGAGCGAGCACGAGCGCGTCATATCTCTCCCGGTAAACGGTGGCGGTCTTCAGGTCTTCTACCGTAATTTCCCGATTACCGCGGTCAATGGCGGTCACGTTACTCTGTGTGCGCACCTCGATGTTGAACCGGTCACGGAACAGGCCGGGGGTGGCCACGATGAGGTTTTCTTCTTCAGTGATGATATCGCCCACGTAATACGGCAGGCCGCAGTTAGCGAACGAAACATAGGGACCGCGCTCGAAAATAACAATCTCCGCTTTTTCCGATAGCCTTCTGGCGCGCGCGGCGCAGGCTGCCCCGCCGGCAACACCGCCGACGATGAGTATTCTCGGTGAGCTTCCGCCCGGGCTTTTGTCAGTGCTCAATTTATCCCCCGTACCAGAATTTTTGTCCCTGCCCGGCCACTGTCAATTCTATAACAATGCCTGGGGAATGGCCAGTACGGGGGAGAGAACAAAAACACAAGGACGTCAATAGTAGCGGTATAGAGTTCAGGCACAAATAATTATAGACACGAGCAGGAAGCGGTGCTATAATCTTTGCAACTCTCTTGAGGCAAGTATAAATAACTATAAAGAAGGCCCTAAAAAATGGAAGACGCTTTCCTACCAAGGATCAGTACAAAACAAATATACCTAGTAAAGGATACCAAAACTTCAAATCCGAGAACGTTATTCAGACGTTTAACCCATCTTTACCAAAATTTGTACCGAAGCGGTTTATTTTACGTCTCTTCA
>CAZTMR010000084.1:0-3827 GCA_964615345.1 uncultured Dehalococcoidaceae bacterium
CTGCATAGATTCCACATTACCGATTCCTTTTTTAAAGAATCCACGGTTTACGGGTGTGCCGGGGTTGCCCTTTGCGGAAGTCTGTGCTATAATCCTGCCCGGTAAAGAAAAGACTTCTCCGAGCCTGCTCTCCTTAAGGCGACGCCCATGGAGGCAGGACGACAGGGTGCCGCGGGAAACGGCGGCGCCTCCCGTGTTTGGAAAGGAGATTAGCTATGAACCAATCGTTACACTCTGTCTCCGGTCCTTTTATGGCCTGCCTGTTTTGTTCCCTTCGAGAAACTGCTGCCGCCCCATCTGGGATTGGTTCCGCTCAGTTGCCATGCTAAAGTGTTCCGGAGGAAGAATGTCTGTCAGGCTTGATTTGAGAAAACGGGCTAAAACTGCAATCGCGCTGCTTGCTCTTCTTACTGTCATCGTTATGGTGCTGGCGGGGGGTTGCGCCGGGGATACGGCAGCATCACCGCTGTCGCTTCAACCAAGGCTGCGCGTGGCCACCACCACCAGCCTCTATGACACCGGCCTCTGGGGTTACCTGGAGCCTATGTTTGAGGAGAAGTACGGCATGGAATTGGACGTGATGTACGCCGGCACCGGTAGAGCTCTGGAAATGGGGCGCCGGGGAGACGTGGATGTCATTACCGTTCACTCCAGGGCCCGGGAAGAAGAGTTTGTGACGGAAGGTTACGGTATGGAACGGGTGCCCTTCGCCTACAACTATTTCCTCATCGTCGGCCCGATGGCTGACCCGGCCGGTATCAAAAACTCCGCTCCGGAAGACGCTTTCCACCGGTTGATGGAAACGAGCCGCGGCCGGTTTGTTTCCCGGGGCGATGATTCCGGCACGCATTCAAAAGAGAAAAGTATCTGGGAGAAAGCCGGCTTAGATTACGCCAGGGTGAGGGAGGCCGGGGACTGGTACCTGGAAGCGGGGAGCGGCATGGGCTCCACCCTGATGATGGCCAGTGAAAAACGGGCCTATACCCTGACCGATATGGGCACTTTTCTGGCTTACCGGGGAAAGCTGGACCTGGTACCGGTAGCCGAGGAAGGAGATATACTGCTCAACGTCTATTCGGCAATCGCCGTTAATCCGGAAAATGTACCCGGCGCAGACCTGGATATGGCCAACAGCCTCATTGCCTTTCTGACTTCCCCGGAGGTGCAGAAGCTTATCGGCGAGTATGGTGTTGAGGAGTACGGGATACAGTTGTTCACTCCTTCGGCCGGCGTGGAGCCGGAATAATACCGTCTATGATTGGCATAAAGCTTATACCAATCGGAACAAGGTAGTACTGCATTGACGGAACTGTGGCTGGGTCTGACCAGAGCCGTGGAACTTATCTTCACTCTGGACCCGGAAGTGATGGAGATAGCCGGAAGGTCACTGAGAATCTCGGTGACCTCCACTGTGCTTGCTTCGTTGATTTGCCTGCCGCTGGGCAGCCTTATCCACTTCCGTAACTTTCCGGGTAAGCGGTTTCTGGTCAGCCTCATCCAGACTTTTTTCAGCGTTCCCACCGTAGCCGTGGGCCTGTTCGTCTTCGTTCTCTTTTCCCGTTCGGGCCCTCTGGGCGGGCTGGAGCTGATGTTTACTCCAGCGGTAATGGTTATCGGTCAGGTAATTCTGATAACACCGGTGCTGCTGGGACTTATCATCTCGGCGCTCAGCGGGGTGGACAAATCGATTCTGGATACTGCCGTGTCGCTCGGCGCCAGCGGTTTCCAGACTTCGGTCGTCGCTCTCCGGGAGGCACGTTATGCGGTCCTGGCCGCCGTCATCATGGGCTTCGGGCGGGCCATCTCGGAAGTCGGCATCGCTCTTATAGTCGGTGGCAACATCAGGGGTTTCACCCGGGTAATTACCACCGCCATCTCTCTGGAAACGTCCCGGGGGGACCTGGAGCTTTCCCTCGCCCTGGGGATGATCCTTATCGCCATCGCCCTGGTGGTCAATGTCATTCTGAATCGGGTACAGCAGAGGTAGCGCGGATAAAATGTCTTTCCTGGAGACGGTTAATCTGAGCCAGACGCGGGGCGGCCGCAGTATCCTGCAAAGCGTGAACCTGTCGGTCGAAAAAGGGGAAGTCTTTGCTCTTATCGGCGCTACCGGTGCCGGCAAGACCACCCTGCTGCGTTTGCTTGACCTGCTGGACACGCCTGCCTCCGGGAAAATCTACTTTGACGGTATGGATGCCGCTCAATCCGGTGCTGGATTGAGCCTGCGCCGCCGGATGGCTTTCGTGCTCCAGAAGCCGGTGGTGTTCAACCAGAGCGTCTTTGACAACGTGGCCAGCGGGTTAAGGTGGCGCGGTGAGAACCGGCGCCGGCGGCAGGAGAAAGTTCACCGGGTCCTGGAGGAAGTGGGCCTCCTTGCGGAAAAAGACCGCAACGCCCGCACTTTATCCGGTGGAGAGATACAGCGGGTGGCCATCGCCCGGGCGATGGCGCTGGAACCGGATTTGCTGCTGATGGACGAACCCACCGCCAATCTCGACCCCGTCTCGGCCGGACGGATTGAGAAGCTGGTGACCAATATTATCAAGCACCATACCGCCACGATTGTTCTGGCCACCCATGATATGGCGCAGGGCCATCGGCTCGCCGACCGCCTCGGAGTGCTGGTGAACGGCCGGCTGCTTCAGGTGGGCAGTTCCCGGGAAATTTTTGCCACCCCGCGCAATCAGGATATCGCTCGGCTGGTAGGCGTCGAAAATATCATTGACGGCACCATCGTTTTCAACGAGAATGGAGTCGTTGCCATCGACGTCGGCGGCAGTCTCATCGAGGCGATTTCTGACTTCGCCATCGGACAGGAGGTCAGCGCCTGCGTCCGGCCGGAAGATATCGCCCTTTCCCTCTCCCCCGTTTCCAGCAGTGCCCGCAATTATTATGCCGGGCAGGTAACCTGGGTGGTGGCCATGGGCCCGCTTGCCCGCGTGGAGCTAGACTGCGGTTTTCCCCTGGTGGTGACGGTCACCCGCAGGTCCGCGGAAGAAATGAAGCTGACCAAAGGGGAAAAAGTCTACGCTGCTTTCAAGGCCACCGGCGTCCACGTCATCAGGAAAAATTGACAGCTCCCGCTATCCGTGCTATATTTTTCTAGACTGGCAGCGTAGCTCAGCGGTAGAGCAGGGGACTCATAAGCCCTTGGTCAGTGGTTCAAATCCACTCGCTGCCACTTTGTCGTACCTTTGGGCAGATGGGCTATTCACTTAATGATTCTAGTTTAAATACCAATTGATCTATATCTGACTGGAGTTCCTCAAGTTTAACACGTGGTTCAGATTCGGCAGCGATTCTCACTGAGATTTCAGATATAACCTGTTCCTCTTCCACTCTGCGCTCACTTTTCAACTCACCTCTTGATTCTGACAGTCGAGCTCTATATATTTCACCTATACCCTCTACCCACACCTTAACTGGGTACGCTGAAATAGCAGACTTGCGTTTTACCATAGTGACTAGTGCCACGATAAAGGCTATTAAGCCTACAGCACTTCCAATGAAAAACTGTGAAATCCCAGTTACGAAAACAGTAACGATGCTTATTATAAAAATAATGGTGCCTAAAATCAAGCTGTATCTTTTTGCCTCCGATGAGTTAGAAAAGTCGAGAGTTTGATCTCCTTTCCCATCTTCCTCTATCATAATGGTTTTATGAGCACTTAGATTCGCATTTACATAGCCAGAATTACCTACTTCGTCTTTCTTTATATCAACGGACTCAGAATTAAAATCAGTCTGGTATCCTCGTTCCTCAAGAAAATCGCTTAACCCAAGTTTACCATTGACTACCCGAAACTGAGGCTAAAACGGGTAAATCG
>CAZTMR010000085.1:0-3689 GCA_964615345.1 uncultured Dehalococcoidaceae bacterium
CTCCCGGTCACACCCGGACCTGCTGCGGCGTCTCTTCGAGATGGAAGTGCCGGAAGTGTTTAACGGGACGGTGGAAATAAAGTCGATTTCCCGCGAGGCGGGTTTCCGGAGCAAGGTGGCGGTGGCGGCCCGCCAGGAAGGCATAGACGCGGTGGGCTGCTGCGTGGGGCTGCGGGGTATCCGGATACAGAATATCGTGAACGAGCTTAACGGGGAAAAGATAGACGTCATCCAGTGGCACCAGAATCCCACCGTGTTCATCACCAACGCGCTGAGCCCGGCGCAAATATTGCAGGTCAAACTGAACGAGGCAGAGGGGATAGCCACGGTAGTTGTGCCGGACAGGCAGCTTTCTCTGGCCATTGGCAAAGAGGGGCAGAACGCGCGGCTGGCGGCGAAGCTCACCGGCTGGCGAATCGATATAAAGAGCGCCACGGTGGCGGAGACGGAGAAGGCAGCCGAAGCGAAGGCTGCGCCCGAACTGCCGGAGCCGGTGGAAGAGGAAGCGGCGGCAGTCGCTGAAGAAGTGGCCGAGGAAGCGGCGGTAGCGGAGGAGGCCCCACCGATACCGGAAGCGCCGGATATAGAGCCGGAGCCGATTGTGGCCGAGGAGGCGCCGGAGGAGGCCGCCCCGGCCGAGCCGGAACCGGAGCCGGAAGTGGAAGAGTTTGTGCCGGAGCCCGCTTTCTTTGAAACGGCGGCCGCGCCGGCGAAATCACAAATCCGGTTTGCCGAAGACACCGGGATATCCCGGCCGGGTAAAGGCGGAGGCAAAGCCAAGAAGAAAAAGAAGGGCGCCCGCGGCAAGGAAGCCGGGGAAGAAAGAGAGCGGGGCAAGAAGGGCCGCCGCGGCGTGGATATAATCGGAGATGATGACGAAGACTTTATCTAGGCGCCAGCCGGCACCGGGCAAACACGCGCCGCAGCGCACCTGTGTGGTCTGCCGGCAGGTAAAGGACAAGAAGGAACTGGTGCGCCTGGTGCATACGCCGGAGGGGACCATAGAGATAGACGCCACCGGGAAGAAGAAAGGACGCGGCGCCTATCTCTGCTGCGACCTGGCCTGCTGGGAAAAAGTGCGGAAGGGCAAGCAGCTGGAGCGCGCTTTGCGGAGGGAGGTCACTGGAGAGGACCGGGAAGAGATTACCAGCCAGGCCCGAGACCTGCTAAAAGGAGCCAGCCAGTGACAAAGGCAAGAAAATCAGAAAGCGTGATAGAAGCGGGGAACGAGCAGAAAAGCAGCCAGCCCCCGGAGAAAAAAGCACGTCAGATTGAGCTACCGGAATCCATAAGCGTACGGCGGCTATCAGAGCTGCTGGAGACGGGCTCGATAGACATCATCAAGCAGCTGATGAGGAACGGGGTGATGGCCAATATCAACCAGGTCATCAGCTACGATGTGGCGGCGGCGATTGCAGGGGCGTACGGGTTTGAAGCGCGGCTGATGTCCCGCACGGCGCGTAAAGCGGCGACTGCCCGTTCCCGGAAGCAGGCGGCACCGGGCGAGGACGGAGGTAACCTTCAGCCGCGTCCGCCGGTGGTGACGGTGATGGGACACGTAGACCACGGCAAGACGAGACTGCTGGATACCATCCGGAAGACCAACGTGATGGATACGGAGGCCGGCCAGATAACGCAGCACATCGGCGCGTACCAGGCGGAAGTCAACGGGCAGAAGATTACCTTTCTGGATACCCCCGGGCATGAGGCATTCACGGCGATGCGGGCGCACGGGGCGCAGATTACGGATATCACCATCCTGGTGGTAGCGGCGGATGACGGGGTGATGCCGCAAACGATGGAAGCAATCGACCACGCGCGGGCGGCCGACGTGCCAATCGTCGTGGCGGTCAATAAGATAGATAAAGCCAACGCCAACCTGGACAACGTCAAGCAGCAGCTGGCGGATGCCGGGCTGGTTATCGAGGAGTGGGGAGGAGACACCATCTGCGTGCCGATATCCGCCAAAGAGGGAACCGGGGTTACCGAGTTGTTGGAGAATCTGCTGGTGGTGGCCGAGGTGGAAGACCTGAAAGCGAACCCGGCAAAAGCGGCGAGCGGGGTGGTCATTGAAGCCGAGATGGACAGGACGAAAGGGGCACTGGCGACGGTACTGGTCCAGAGCGGGACCCTGAAACCGGGAGATACCATAGCGGTGGGGACGACGTGGGGGCGGGTACGGGCAATGTATAACGATACCGGCAAGCAGGTAAAGCGAGCGGGGCCGGCCACGCCGGTGGTGGTCCTGGGGCTGAGCAGCGTTCCGGAGGCAGGCGAGATAATGACGGCGGTACCGGACGAGCGCCGGGCCCAGGCGCTGGTGCAGAAGCACCAGGCGGAGCGCCGGGCGGCGCCGTCAGCCGGCGCGGTCAGTCTGAACAACCTGTACGACCAGATAAGCTCCGGGCAGGTAAAAGAGTTCAGCGTTATCATCAAGGCGGATGTGCAGGGGAGCATAGAACCGATACGGAGCTCGCTGGAGCAGCTCGGTTCGGAAGAAGTAAGAGTGAGGGTAATCCACAGCGGCACGGGCAATGTCACCGAGAGCGACGTGATGCTGGCAATCGCTTCCAAGGGGCTGATTATCGGCTTCGGGGTGGACACCGAGGCGGGGGCGAAGAAGCTGGCCGCCGCGGAAAAAGTGGATATCCGCCACTACAGCGTGATTTACAATCTGGCCGAAGACGTGGACAAGGCGCTGAAGGGGATGCTGGAGCCGATTTTCACCGAAGTCATCGAGGGGCGCGGCGAAGTACGGGCGGTGTTTCCGGCGGGCAAGGGGAAGAACGTGGTGGGCGTTTATATCACCGATGGGAAAGCCAGCCGAAACGCCAAGGTGAGGGTACGGCGGGGGGAGGAAGTGCTCAGCGAGTCATCAGTGAGCAGTCTGAAGCGTTTCAAGGATAACGTGAGAGAAGTGGCCACGGGTTACGAGTGCGGCATAGGCGTGGCCGATTTCAATGAATTCCAGGTGGGCGATATCCTGGAGTTTTTCCGGTTAGAAGAAACCAGCCGCTAGTCAGGAACCCCGATAATGTCACACCGCATCGAGCGGGTAAACAATCTTATCCGCCAGGAAATCAGCCAGCTGCTGCGCCGCGAGGTGAAAGACCCGAGACTGGAGAGCTTTATCGCGGTGACGGAAGTATCCACATCCCCGGACCTGAAATACGCCCGGGTATACGTCAGCGCTATGAGCAACGCAGAGGAAAGGAAAGAACAGCTGGGTGCGCTGAAGGCGGCCAGTGGTTTCCTGCGCAATTCGCTGATGAAAACGCTGACGCTGCGGCGGGTACCCGACCTGTTTTTTTACTGGGACGACTCCATAGAACGAGGCGACCGTATTTCCAGGCTAATCGACCGGGTAAACGCGGAGGACGGGGAGGACACGGGAGAGCCGTGACAGCGGGGCGATGCTGCCGGGGACAGTGTCCGTGCGCGGAGACGGCGGCGGTGGACGGCATCCTGAACGTGGATAAGCCCGCGGGAGAGACCTCTTACCGGGTGGTGGCCCGGGTCAAGCGGCTGAGCGGAGAGAGGCGGGTGGGCCACGCCGGCACCCTGGACCCGGAAGCGACCGGGGTGCTGCCGGTATGCCTGGGCCGGGCGACACGCGTCACCGGTTTTCTGATGGAGGCCACCAAGACGTATCGGGCCGAGATAGAGCTGGGCACGGTTACGGATACCTA
>CAZTMR010000086.1:0-3553 GCA_964615345.1 uncultured Dehalococcoidaceae bacterium
ACTGCATAGATTCCACATTACCGATTCCTTTTTTAAAGAATCCACGGTTTACGGGGGGGTAGAAACCACCCGTTTTAACTGCTTCCGGTACTAATTTTTACCTTTCCGCCCACTTCTTCCTCAAGCAGAGCACTGGCATTGCCTCCTCGCACCGCTATTTCCAGATAACCGCTGCTGCCCACCAGGGCCAGCAACCCGTCCCGGTCCTCATAGGTAACGCTTAAACCCTGGATACGCCGTTGACCTATCTCTATGCCTATCTCTTCCCGGTTCGGCGGCAGGTCTCCGGCCGCTATGCTGGTTATCAGGTTGCCGAAGTTATCCACGTGGATAATATGCCCCACCAGTTCCCCCGCCTCCCGGTAAGCCCCGCCCCACGGCAGCACCGTCAGCCCGGACACCGTCTCGCCGAATTCGGCGGGCGGGACCCCCAGGGCAAGCCGCGCCGCTACCGGAGCAAAGATGTCCCGGCCGTGAAAAGTGGCGCTGACCGGCTGCCGCCAGAACCGGGGTCTGGTGATGGCTAACGCCTCCAGTCCGGCGGGCAGTTTGAGGTACCGGGGACCTTTCTCCACCCGACCAGCTTTCCCGGCACTCCTCAACACGTAGCTCAGCACCCCGTTGTCAGGCGCCACGAAGTACGCCCGGGAGGTCTTCAGGATAACCGCGCGCCGTGCCGTGCCCACCCCGGGATCCACCACCACCAGATGCACCGTCCCGTCCGGAAAGTAGGGATAGGCCGTACCGAGCACGAAAGCCGCCTGGGGAATGTTCTGCGCCTGAATCCCGTGGCTGATATCGACCAGTTTTGCCGCGGGGTTGATGCCCAGGATGACGCCTTTCATCGCCGCCACGTAACCGTCTGCCGTCCCGAAGTCCGTGGTCAGGGTTACCGTTCCGCTCA
This sequence comes from uncultured Dehalococcoidaceae bacterium, assembly GCA_964615345.1. Taxonomy (GTDB): domain Bacteria; phylum Chloroflexota; class Dehalococcoidia; order Dehalococcoidales; family RBG-16-60-22; genus JACZSH01. The sequence goes on from CAZTMR010000086.1 coordinate 905, forward strand.
TACTGTTCCCGTCCGGGAAGCGCCGCTGGCTAGGTCAGCGCGAGCGATACCAGCGCCAGCGCGATAAAGATGACGGCCAGGGCAATGGTCAACTGAAACATCGTCTTTTCCAGGCCGCGCCGCGTCCGGTAGACCGTATCCGCCTGGCCGAAGATACCACCCAGCCCGCCTCCGCGCACCTGCATCAGGATTATCAATATCAGCGCCACCGCCAGCACTATTTGCGCTATGTTCAGATAGAGTTCCATTTCCCCTCCTCTTCCGTATTTTAACCTTCCATCAGCTTTTTCTTCAGCATTTCCGTCACCAGGCCGGGATTGGCGCGTCCTCTGGTCGCTCTCATCACCTGCCCCACCAGGAACCTGAGCGCCTGTTCTTTCCCTGATTTAAAGTCAGCCACCGGCCGGGCGTTAGAGTTTATCACCTCGCTTATGGTGGCTTCAAGCTGCTGGCCGTCACTTATCTGCCCCAGGCCCTTTTCTTTGGTTATGCCGTCGGCTTCTTTGCCGGTCTGGAACATTTCATCCAGCACCGTTTTCGCCGTGGCGGCGCTGATTACGCCTTCCGTGGCCAGCCGTATCAGTTTTGACAGCCGCTCCGGGCTCACTTTATTCCTGAAGTCGTTGATATCGATGTAATTGGCGTTCAGAATCCGGCTTACTTCACCCAGCAGCCAGTTGCTCCCCAGCTTTGCCCTCTCCGCCAGCGATAGATTACCCGGTTCGCCCGTCTCCAGGAAGTCCTCGAGGTAGTCAGCCATTGCCCGCGTGCCGGTGAGCAGGCTGGCATCATAGCGCGTCAGCCCGTATTCGGTAATAAACCGGTCCCGTTTCTCTCCCGGCAGCTCCGGCAGGCGGGCTCTTATCTCTTCCACCCATTCCCGGCTTATCTCCAGCGGCGGGAGGTCCGGCTCCGGGAAGTAACGGTAATCGTGGGCGTATTCCTTGCTGCGCTGGGACACCGTTTTCCCCGCCGCTTCCACCCAGCCCCTGGTCTCCTGGACCAGCTTTTTCCCTTCCGCCGCCGCCTTCCGCTGCCGTTTCGCCTCGTATTCCAGCGCCTGGTAGACCGCCCGGAAGCTGTTCATGTTCTTCACTTCTACCTTGGCCAGCGGCTCGGCGCTGTCCTCGCGCCGGATACTCACGTTGGCGTCACAGCGGAAGCTTCCTTCCTCCATGTTCCCGGTGGATACCCCCAGATACTGCAGTATGCTGCGCAGTTTTACCAGGTACTGCCGGGCTTCTTCCGGGGAACGCAGGTCCGGCTCGCCCACCACCTCCATCAGCGGCACACCGGAGCGGTTAACGTCAATCAGACTGTATTCTTCCCCGTCCGGGGAGCTGCGGTGCAGCAGCTTGGCCACGTCTTCCTCCAGGTGGACGCGGGTAATCCCGATTTCCTTTTTCCCCCCATCGATTTCTATCTCCAGACAGCCCTGCCTGCCCAGGGGAGCGTCATACTGGGAAATCTGGTAGCCTTTCATCAGGTCCGGATACGGGTAGTTCTTGCGGTCGAACTTGGTATAGCCGGCGATGGTGCAGTCCAGGGCCAGCGCGGTCATAATGGTGTATTCCACCGCCTGCCGGTTGATGACCGGCAGCACTCCCGGCATACCCAGGCACACCGGGCAGACGCGGGTGTTCGGGGCGGCGCTGGCGTAATCGGCGCTGCAGCCGCAGTACATCTTGCTTCTGGTCAGTAGCTGGGCGTGGACTTCCAGCCCGATGATGGTCTCAAAGTTCATCTCGTTTCCTGTGCGCCAACGCCTCCAGTATAGCAATTCTGCCTTCCAGTGACAAGAAACTTCGCCCCGTTTCCTGTTTGCGGCGGGCGGAGACGGGGCTAAAAACTTACGGCGGATGTGTTATAATTTCTAGCGTAGTTGGGGCTGTAGCTCAGCTGGGAGAGCGCCTCCCTTGCACGGAGGAAGTCAGGGGTTCGAGTCCCCTCAGCTCCATTTTTCTGCCATTTTTGTGCTACAGTTGTGCTACTCTCGTTTCACACTAATTCTCTCACCAGATCCCTGTTCTTCCTTATGGTAAAATATAAATAGTCATGTCAGCAAAATACGCAAGTAAAGACGAAATTGAACAGAAGAGAACACCTTCTGAACTATACGATTGGCTGATTCAGGAGGTAAAGCAGATTTGTTCAACTAAAGGAGGCTTGGAATCTTTCCGGTTGCAGAACGATGAAGGAAATCTCATAAAGAAATTAGTTGAAGAAGTTGCTCCTTTAGCTATATTTGGAAAACAGAAGTTTGGAGACACCGACCAAGTTCTTTTAAAGCCAGCTATCGGCAGTCAAAACTACGATGCGATAGTCACAGATAAAAGAACAGAGCCTACGACTAAAACTTACATTGAGATAACCCAAGCCCATGAAGGAGAAGACGATTTTTGGCGCAGGTGCGAACTGCTTAATAAAGGTATGGTCTTCTCGAATACTCCTGTTATCAAGAAGGGTAAAGGGGAAAGTTTAACTGTTTCAATACCACCAGAAGCTACACCTGTAGAAGAAGGGGTAAAAAAGGAACTTAATAGAATTGTTGATGCCACAAAGCGGAAAGCCGGCAAATATTATCCTGATAATACATCCCTAACCCATCTTTACCAAAATTTGTACCGAAGCGGTTTATTTTACGTCTCT
>CAZTMR010000087.1:0-3466 GCA_964615345.1 uncultured Dehalococcoidaceae bacterium
CTTCAGTCACCGGGGACGGGGAAAACTATGCGCTCACCACTCCGCCTGAATCCACAGGCCGGCTGGGAGCAGCTCACGGTAACTTCGGTGTTATGGTCAGGGCTTATGCCTACATCCGCAGCCTGGGGGCGGTGGGGCTGAGAGAAGTCAGTGAAAACGCGGTGCTCAACGCCAACTACCTGAAGGAAAAGCTAAAGGGGCACTACCACCTGCCCTATGACCGGCCCTGCCTGCACGAGGCGGTGCTTTCCGGGAAAAAACAGAAGGCCGCCGGAGTGCGTACCCTAGACATCGCCAAACGCCTGCTCGATTACGGGTTCCATCCCCCCACCGTCTACTTCCCTCTGGTGGTGGAAGAGGCCCTGTTAATCGAACCGGTCGAGACGGAAAGCAAAGAGACCATGGACGCGTTTATCAGCGCCATGGTGGAGATTGCACGCGAAGCAGAAAAAAGCCCGGATTTGCTGCACAGCGCGCCTCATCACACTCCAGTCAGCCGGCTGGACGAGGCGGCCGCCGCCCGCAGGCCGGAGCTTCGCTGGGAAATGCCCGCGGGAGAGGGAGATGAAACAGACGCCACTCTATGAAGAACACCTGAGGCTGGGAGCCAGAATGGTCGAGTTCGGCGGGTGGGAAATGCCGCTGAGCTATCCGGGCGGTATCCTGGCCGAACACCTGGCGACCCGCCATTCCGGCGGACTGTTTGATATCTCGCACATGGGGCGCTTCCGGCTCTCCGGACCGGGAGCGCTGCCGTTTTTGCAGCACGTGCTAACCAGCAATGCGGCGGCGCTGAAGGCAGGACAGGCACAGTACACCATAATGGCCAGCCAGACGGGAGGCGCGGTTGACGACGGTTACCTCTACCGGCTGGACGAGGAAGAATTTCTGCTGGTGGTCAACGCAGCGAACACGGGAAAGGACCAGGAATGGTTCCAGCGCCACCGGACGGGTTTTTCCAGCCTAACCCTGGAAGACCGCACCGGGGAGACGGCGATGCTGGCACTGCAGGGGCCGAAAACAAAAGCGGTGCTGGCAAAAGTGCTGGACGATGCCGGAATGCTTCCGGAACCGGCCAGAAACCGGATAAGCATCGCCGGGATTGTCGGAGAGAAAACAGCGATAGCGCGGACGGGGTACACCGGCGAGCCGGTGGGCTTTGAGCTTTTCCCGGCCGCCGAAAGCGCCGCCCGCCTGTGGCGGCGACTGCGGGAAGCGGGGAAAGAGGAGGGGATTGTGCCGGTGGGGCTGGGCGCCAGAGATACCCTGAGGCTGGAAGCGGGGCTGCCCCTGTACGGGCATGAGCTGGGCGCCGATGAAGAAGGACGGGAAATCCCGGTATTCGCCCTGTCCATAGCCAGAGTAGCGGTCAGCTTCAGCAAGCTCAAGGGAAAGTACGTGGGGCGGGAAGCGCTGGAGAAGCAGTTCCGGGAAGTGAAGGCCCGAATGGAAGGACGGCTGGAGACGCCGAAGAAGAAGCAGCGAGTACCCAGGATGATAATGCCGGTGGCGATAAACGGCCCGGCGGTGGCCCGCCCCGGCTGCCCGGTTTCCAGGGGCGAAAAAGAGGCGGGGAGGATAACCAGCGGAACGACCGTCCCCTACTGGAAGACGGAGGGAGACTCCGCCAGAATGAAGCCGGGCACGGAACCGGAGCGAAGAACGGTGTGCTTGGCCTATCTGGATGCCGATCTGAAAGAAGGACAGGGAGTCAGCGTGCAAGTCAGGGGGAAAAGCGCCGAGGGGATAATCGTGCGGCGGCACCTGGGCAGCGAGGCGGCACCCTTCGCCCGGCCGTTACTGCCGCAAACAGTGGGCCGGCGGGACACGCCCAAGGACAGGAGAACGGCATCCGAGCTCAGCCGAGGCCTGGTAAAAAAGGCCATCAATAATAACGCCTGGCGGCAGTGCCGGGCCATCAACCTGATACCGTCAGAGCAAACGGCCTCGCCGCTGGTGCGTCTGCTCACCATCTGCGATCCTTCCGGACGGTACGCGGAGCACCGGGTGGTAGAAGCGCTAAACAGGGCAGAAGTTTTTTATTACCAGGGGACGGGCTTTATAGGAGAAGTGGAAAGAGAGCTGAACGAGAGACTGAAGAGATTCCTGGGCTGCCTGGAGGTGGAAACGCGGCCGATAAGCGGACAGATGGCCAATACCGCCGTGTTCAGCGGAGTGCTGGACTACCTGAACCGCGCCGACCGGCGTACCGAACCGCGGAGGCTGCGCCGTGTGATGAACCATCACATCGGCCGGGGAGGACACCTGAGCGCCCAGCCGATGGGGGCACTGCGGAACTACGTCTCCATCGACCCGGTCACGGAAAGATGGGCGATGATTGACTTCCCGGTGAGGGCGGATAACCCGTACCGGATAGACACCGCCGCGGCGGCGGAACTCATTGCCGAGCACAGGCCAGAGCTGATAATCCCGGGGAAAAGCCTGATGCTTCATCCCGAGCCGGTAAGGGAACTCGCAGAGGCAACCGCCCCGCTGCAGCCGAGGCCGCTTATCATGTACGACGCGGCCCACGTCCTGGGACTGCTGGGGCCCCGGTTCCAGGAGCCTCTGAAAGAAGGCGCCGATATTATTACGGCGTCCACGCACAAGACCTTCTTCGGCACGCAGCGGGGAATAATCGCCAGCGATATGGACGAAGAAGCGGAAGCCTTTCCGCTCTGGGAAAGCATCACCCGGCGGGTGTTTCCGGGCAGCGTGAGTAACCATCATCCGGGGACATTGCTCGGACTGCTGATGGCAACCTACGAAATGGAAGCTTATGGAGAGGCCTACCGGAAGCAGGTCCTGGCCAATGCCAAAGCCTTCGCCCGGGCGCTGAAAGAGCTCGGTCTGGAGGTGGAAGGCGACCCGGCGGCAGGCTTCACCGAGACCCACCAGATAGTGCTGCGGGTGGGATACGGGCGCGGGGTGCAAATGGCGGAGAGGCTGGAGCGGAACAACGTCATCGTCAACTACCAGGCCCTGCCCGACGACGAGGCCTTCACCGCCAGCAGCGGTATCAGGACCGGGGTGCAGGAGATGACCCGCTACGGGATGAAGGAAGACGCTTTCCGGGAGCTGGCGGAGCTGATGGCCGGGGTGATACTGCGCGACCGGGATATCAGCCGGCGGATAACCAGTTTCAGGGAGAAGTTCACCAGAATGGAGTACTGCCTGCCGGAAGAAGAGGCCAGGCCGCTGGTCAACGCGCTACTGGACAGCCTGATAGAATAGCCGCTCGCCGGTCTTATGACTTCAAAGGCAGGGGGTAGCGAGGGAGAACCGCAGACCGAAGTCATCAGTCATCTCTTTCCTGAGCCTGCGATGCAACTCGATAAACCCGGAGACAGGTTCTCCAGAAGCCATATCATAACTTTCCTGATAACGTTTTCCCTCCGGGGGATTATGCAGCCTATCCCATCTTTACCAAAATTTGTACCGAAGCGGTTTATTTTACGTCTCTTCA
>CAZTMR010000088.1:0-3461 GCA_964615345.1 uncultured Dehalococcoidaceae bacterium
GGGGCAGGCAGGGCAAAGAGCTGGTGGACATGCGCCGGCTGGCGGCCGCCGGCGCCAGCGCCTTCAGCGATGACGGCGCCCCGGTGAGCGATTCCGGATTGATGCACCGGGCGCTCGATGCCAGCCGCAGCGTCGGTCTGCCGGTAATCGACCACTGCGAGGATATCGCCCTCAGCCGGGGCGGACAAATGCACCAGGGCGCGGTATCCCTGGAGCTGGGCCTGCCGGGCATCCCTGCGGCGGCGGAGGAAAATATGGTGGCCCGGGACCTGGAAATCGCCCGGCGGCTGCCCGGCAGTCATCTGCATATCGCCCACGTCAGCACCGCAGGTTCGGTGGAGCTTATCCGCCGCGCCCGGGAGAAAGGTGTCCCCGTCACCGCCGAGGTCACCCCCCATCACCTGACCCTGACTGACGAAGCGGCGCGCGGCTACAATACCAGCGCCAAGGTGAGCCCACCGCTCAGAACCGGGCGGGACAACCTGGCGCTGATCCAGGGGCTACGGGAAGGGGTAATCGACATTATCGCCACCGACCACGCCCCCCACGCCGAAGCGGACAAGCAGTGTGATTTCAAGCTGGCGGCCTCCGGCATCAGTAACTTTGAAACCGCCCTGGGCAGCCTGCTGGGGCTGGTACACGGCGGGCAGTTGACACTGGCTACGCTCATCGCCAGGCTGACCGAGGGGCCGGCAAAGCTCCTTGGCGCCGGCCGGCCGGCCGGCGCCGCGGCAGATGTCACCATCTTTGACCCGGATAGAGAGTGGCGGGTGAACCCGGCCACCTTCGTCTCCAGGGGCAAAAACACGCCGCTGGCCGGCGTGACGCTCCGGGGAAAAGTAATGGCAACAGTTTGCGGCGGCAAGCTGGTCTACCGGGATGACGCCGTCAAACTCGAAAGCGGCGGCTAGCGATACGAGCAGAGATTTAACGGGAGACATATGACTGGAATTATGACGAAAAAGGCGATACTGGTGCTGGCCGATGGCTCTGTCTATGAAGGGCATTCCTTCGGAGCGGCAGCGGAGGCCTACGGGGAGGTGGTCTTCAATACCAGTATGACCGGCTACCAGGAAATGCTCACCGACCCCTCTTACGCCGGACAGATACTGGTGACCACTTACCCGCTCATCGGCAACTACGGCACCAACGAGGGAGACAACGAGTCAGCCCGGATACAGGTCAGAGGCTTTGTGGTCCGGGAAGAGTGCCGCCAGCCGAACCATTACCGGAACAGCCGCACCGTCCATGATTACCTGACCAGCGGCGGCGTTCCCGGCATTTACGGCATAGACACCAGGGCGATTACTCGCAAGCTCCGCTCCGGTGGGGTGATGATGGGTATGATAACCAGCCGGAAAACCCCCGGGGAAGCCCTGGAGGAACTGAAAAGCCTGCCCGATTACGGGACGACCGATTTCGCGCGGCTGGTCTCCACGGAGAAGCCCTATCACTGGGAGCCGGCGGAAACCGGGGGGAAGTATAACATCGTCGCCTTTGATTGCGGACTGAAATACAGCATCCTGCGCATCCTGAGCCGGCTGGGTTGCCGGATAACCGTCGTCCCCTGCGCCGCCCCCGCGGAAGATATCCTGGGGCTGAAGCCGGACGGCCTCCTCTTTTCGCCGGGACCGGGCGACCCGGAACTGCTCGATTACGCCGTCGATACGGTGAAGCAGCTCGTCGGCAAAAAGCCGGTAATGGGCATCTGCCTGGGCAACCAGCTCATCGCGCGCGCCTTCGGGGCGCGGAACTTCAAGCTGAAGTTCGGCCACCGCGGAGGCAACCACCCGGTACGCGATTTGGCAACGGGGAAGGTGCACATTACCGCCCAGAACCACGGCTACGCGGTGGACGCGGACACGGTGAAAAATGGGCTGGAGATAACCATGATAAACCTGAACGATGGCACCGTGGAGGGGCTGCGACACCGGGAGCTGCCCGTCTTTTCCATCCAGTACCACTCCGAGGCCTCTCCCGGCCCCCTGGATAACACCTACCTGTTCGAGGAGTTTCTGGAGATGGTGAGGAATTTTAGAAAATGAGTATTCTTAAGTGTCATTGCGAGGAGCGCAGCGACGAAGCAATCTCCAGCAGGCAAAGATGAATAAACAGTATTACGTTTATATAATGACCAACAAAACAAACAGGGTACTTTATACAGGGGTAACGAACGACCTGAAAAGGAGAATTTACGAACACAGGGAAAAGCTTGCTGAGGGCTTCACCAAGAAGTATAACGCTGGCAAGCTTGTTTTCTACGAAGTTTGTGAAGATATAGAAAATGCCTTTCTCAGGGAGAAGCAAATCAAAGGTGGCTCCAGGGAAAAGAAGATAGCCCTGGTCAATAGCATGAATAAAGAGTGGCGTGATTTATATGAGATGCTGTAGAGATTGCTTCGCTTCGCTCGCAATGACAGTAAACGGATTAAATGCCTCCATGTCATCGCGAGGAGCGCCAGCGACGAAGCAATCTCCTCCCCCCTCTCCTGCTAGGAGAAGGATTTACCCAAAGGGGGTGAGGTAGAGAAAATGATAAAAAATAAACGGTTTGAAAAAATACGCGAAGGTATCTATCAGGAACTACTAAAAGCAAATCATCACTTTAAAGTATTCTGGAGCATACGAACAGCCCCGGATGATATTGCTAAAGCAACAAGAGTACATCTAACTTTCTTTTTCTTTACGATGTGGGCAAATAGTGACCGTTTTTGCCTTGCTATAAACAATATTATTAAACCTGACAAAAATACATACAACTTCCACAAATTATTCAATTATATAAGAAGTCATCCTAAATTATCAGCTTCGTTCTCAGAAGAAGAGATTAACGAAATGGAAGAAACCATCAATTTACACGAAGACTTGATTGAAAGATTACGAAAGATTCGTGACAAATATGTTGCTCATAAAGAAATAGTTCCAGAGCATTTAAAGGAAGAAATTACATACAAGTACGAGGAAGGAAAGAGATTGCTTATAGACCTTAATGGTATTCTCCAAAAACTTTCCTACACATATGATAATAGTCAGTATTGGCACGATGAAGATAACCTTCTTAGTGTCAATCCCAGCCTTAATGTAGAATATGTATTGCGTAGTTTAACCGAACACTACAATAGACCACTAGAACAAAGAGCAACTGACTTCCAAAAGAGGATTAAACAATATGGCAACAATACCAAGCGAAGTGGATAGACCAAAGGAGCCTAAAACTTGAAACCATCTAAAGTACTCATCATCGGCAGCGGGCCCATCGTCATCGGGCAGGCGGCGGAGTTTGACTATGCCGGTACTCAGGCCTGCAAGGCGATGCGGGAGGAAGGCGTCATCTCCGTCCTGGTGAACTCCAACCCCGCCACCATCATGACCGATGAGGACATCGCCGATGTCGTCTACATCGAACCCCTCACCGTGGAAGCGGTGGGCCGCATCATTGAGCGGGAGCGCCCGGACGGCCT
>CAZTMR010000089.1:0-2993 GCA_964615345.1 uncultured Dehalococcoidaceae bacterium
TCGAGGGGTCTCTTTTCTACCACTCAGCTTGAAAATTTATTTTGGACAAGAATGTGGGTAAATGGCGAAAATAAGATACGGCGCCGCAGGTCAGGCGATTAAGGGAAATGTCTGAACTTCTAGACTGGAATGCAAACCGTACGGATGGCTCGCCTGTCTCCGGGAAACCGGAACCTACGGGCGAAAATGCTGAAATACGTGCCCTGGGCGTTTCTTCGCCTGTGCCCGGAGAGCGCTTTTTTGCTTGAAGTCAGCCCTTCACGAGGGCCCTATTCGATTGCCTGTCAGCAGCCGGGTTCACCGGGATGTCCGCAGCAGCTCTGCCTTTTGACGAGTTTTATCAGATTATTACGCAAGATGAGATAAACTTTTTTATGGACAGGCATTGGCGCGGACAGGTTGGTAAGGAGCGCTTTCATTTTCACCATTATCTACCCCGATACAGCAGAGATTTTTCATAATACTATCATATTTTCGGGTAAAAAGATTAAGGCCATTAAGATTAATCCGCTGCCCGGGTATCTTCAGGCTGTTGTATAATTAACCCGGAGAATAAGGATGATGTCTGGCCGGTCTGGAATCCACGTTGGTACCTCCGGTTGGTCTTACCCGAAAGGAGAAGGCACCTGGAAGGGTTTTTTCTATCCTCCCGGTAAATACAGCGAGCTCGAGTATTACAGCCGTTTCTTTAACGCCGTAGAGGTCAATAGCTCTTTCTACCGCCCTCCTGCCCCGGCATATACCGCTAACTGGGTGAAACAAACGCCACGTGATTTTCTTTTCACGATAAAGTTGTGGCAAAAATTCACTCATCCTGATATGTACCGGGCTGCCACCGGGGAGTACGCCGTGATATCACAGGAAGACGTAGATTTGTTTATGCGCGGCATTAAACCTCTTTATGATGCCGGTAAACTGGGCGTCCTCCTCGCCCAGTTCCCGCCCGGCTTTAAGAACGGCGAACGGGGACGGCGGATACTGCGGGCGGTAATCAATGCTTTCCGCCGGTACCGCCTGGCGGTGGAGCTGCGGGATAGAAGCTGGAGCGATGATGAGCATACTGCCCGGCTGCTCGAAGAAAATAACGTCTCCTGGGTGTGGATTGACGAACCGAAATTCAGTACCTCGATCGCCACCGAATTGCCCGTAACTTCGGATATCGCCTATTTCCGCTTTCACGGCCGGAACCGGCAGACGTGGTGGCAGGGTGATAGCGAGACCCGTTACCGGTACCTCTATTCGACCGAGGAAATATCCGGACTGGCGGCTAAAGTCAAGGCGGCGAGCGCGCAAACAAGACTGACTTACGCTTTCTTCAACAATCACTGGCAGGGTTATGCTCCGCGCAATGCCGTGGCTATGAAGAAAGCCCTGCGGCTGCCTTTTCGAGAAATACCCGTGCAGAGCTCACTCGGGGAAGCCAGTGACCGGGAAGAACCGTAGTTCGTAAACCCGGCAGGGCGAAGAAACCAGGCACAGCCCCGCTCCCGGAAGATTCCCTCAAGAGCCAAGCTTGAGGGGTAAGTCACTGCGGGCGTGCCGCAGAAAAAGGGAATACCCGGTTTTTCTGACATACCCTTATCAGGAAAGGCTTGTAATCCGCCGCGCCGAATTTAAGTTTTACCCGGTGCTAACCGTTCTCTCAGTTTACGGCGGTAAGTCTTGATTATATCCTGACGCCTCAGCACTCCCAGCAGGCGCCTTCCATCACTCCTGGTGACTACCGGGATACGTCCGTACTCTTCCTCGGAACCGCTGAGCACTCTGTCCAGAGACTGGTCAGGATAAGCGACAAAAGGTGACCTGGTGGCAATATCAGCTACGCGTAGGTTGTCACCTTCGTTATCGAGATGGCGCTCAACATCGGTCAGTGTTACCATGCCGACCAGCCTCTGGTTGGCGTCAACCACGGGAAAGCCGTGGTGGCATGTATCGTGAAGGAGATCCACCAGCTCTTTCACCGGCATGTCCGGACGCACGGTGGGGAAGCCGGGTGTCATGGCTTCTCTCACTTTTATCGTCTTCATGATGTCGGCTACTTCTTCCTGAGAGATATCCACTCCCCGCCGTATCAGCTTGAGCGTGTAGATTGATTCTCTGCCGAGCTTACGATTGAGCACCGTGCTGATAACCACCGCCGTCATAACCGGGAGGATGATGCTATAAGCGCCGGTCATTTCAAAGATAATCAGAATGGCCGAGAAGGGAGCACGGGCGGCGCCGGCAAAAACGGCCGCCATTGCCACCACGCCGTAGGCTGCCGGCGAGGAGGTTATCGCCGGGAAAACGCCGTTCAGCACATTGCCGAAAGCCACCCCCGTCACCGCTCCGATGAAAAGTGACGGTGCGAAGATACCGCCGCTGCCGCCGCTGCCAATGGTGAGCGATGTGGCCGCAATCTTTAAGAAAAACAGGAAAAACAGCATCGTTAGGGTAAGGTTCCCGGAAAGTGCGTCCAGGATTCCGTTATAACCCACACCGAGCAGGTCTATGCTGTACAGCCCGATGGTGCCGACTAACAGCCCCCCCAGGGCCGGCTTGAGGTATTCCGGGAACTTTAGCTTATCAAAGATGTCCTCGTTCCAGTAAAGCGCTTTGATGAATAGCCTGGCGGTAAAAGCAGCCAGGACCCCCAGGGCGGCGTAAAATCCTATCTCCCAGGGACTGACAAGACTGAACTCGGGTATGATAAAGGCGCGTTCGTTTCCCAGGAATGCGTGGGCAACGAAGTCGGCCACCACCGAGCTGATGACCACATAAGCAAACCGGTGACTTACTATCCTTCCGAGGATGACCTCCATTGCGAAGAACACACCTGCTACCGGGGCGTTGAAAGTGGCGGAAATACCGCCGGCCGCTCCACAGGCAACCAGCGTCTTTGTGGTTTCATCGGGCAGCCTGAGCCATTGGCTTATCGCTGACCCGGCAGAAGCCCCTATCTGCACTATCGGCCCTTCTCTGCCTACCGAGCCACCGCTACCGATGCACAACGA
>CAZTMR010000090.1:0-2867 GCA_964615345.1 uncultured Dehalococcoidaceae bacterium
GCCTTTTCCTTACCGGTCTCGGACCGGGCGACCCGGAGCAGATGACTTTCCGGGCCAGGGAAGCCATCCGCCGGAGCGAGGTGGTGGTCGGTTACCGGGCCTATATCCGGCTTATCGAGCCCTTGCTGCGTGGAAAAGAGGTTATCGCCACCGGGATGGGGGAGGAGGTGGCGCGGGTGAAGGCGGCCATCGACCTGGCGAAGAAAGGCCGGACGGTGTCCGTTGTTTGCAGCGGGGACGCCGGCATTTACGGAATGGCCGGGCTGGCCGGTGAAATCCTGCGGGAGCGAGGCGAAGAGCTGGATATCGAAGTAATACCGGGCGTCCCGGCGGTGGCGGCGGCGGCGGCCCTGCTCGGCGCGCCGCTGATGGGCGACTTCGCGGCGATAAGCCTCAGCGATTATCTGGTGCCGTGGGACGTCATCAGCCGGCGATTGGAGCTGGCGGCGGAGGGAGACTTCGTCATCGCGCTCTACAATCCGCGCAGTAAAAAGCGCCCCCGCCAGCTCGCCGAAGCGCGGGAAATCATCCGGCGGCACCGTGTCCCGTCCACTCCGGCGGGCATCGTTACCAGCGCTTACCGGCAGGGGCAAAGCGTGGTGATCACGGACCTGGGACACCTGCTGGACCACGAGGTGGATATGAACACCATTATCATCATCGGCAGTTCCGCCACGTTTACCTTTGACGGCCGAATGGTAACGCCGCGGGGCTACAAGACGAAGTACGACCTGAAAAGCAGGGTGGAGCTGCCGGCCGGTGAGGAGTAAGGCGGGATGAGAGCGATAGTCGTCGCCGGTACCACCAGCGGGGTGGGCAAGACCACGGTGGCCACCGGGCTGATGGGAGCCCTGCGTCGCCGGAAACTGAGGGTGCAGCCCTTCAAGACCGGGCCGGACTACATCGACCCCACCTATCACACCTGGGTGACCGGCGAGCCTTCCCGCAACCTGGACACCTGGATGCTGTCTCCCGCCGCCGTAATCGAGCTTTTCCGCCGCGCCGCGGCCGGGAAAGACATCGCCGTAATCGAAGGGGTGATGGGGCTTTACGACGGGCGTTCGGCGGTGAGCGAAGAGGGCAGCACCGCGGAGCTGGCCAAGCTGCTCGGGGCGCCGGTGCTGCTGGTGGTAGACAGCCGGAAAGGGGCGCGCAGCCTGGCGGCGATGGTGGCCGGCTACCGGTCCTTTGACGCTTCTCTCCAGTTCGGCGGCGTTATCCTCAACGGCATCGGTAGCGACCAGCACCTGAAACTGTGCCGGGAGGCGATAGAGCACTACACCGGCATTGAGGTGGTGGGGCATCTCCCGCGTCGGGAAAATCTGTCTCTGCCGGAACGGCACCTGGGCCTGGTCCCGACGGTGGAAGGGCCGGTGGAGGAAGATTTCCTGGAGCGGCTGGTGGCGCAGTGCGAGACCACTTTTAACCTCCCGCAGGTGCTGCGCCTGGCGGAGCGGGCGGCGAGCCCGGAAGCGGAGCCGGTGCTGTTCCCGCCGGAGTCTCTGCCGGCGGTGGCACGGATTGCCGTGGCCCGGGACAGCGCCTTCAGTTTCTATTACCAGGACAGCCTGGACCTCCTGGAAGCGCGGGGAGCGGAGCTGGCCCTTTTCAGTCCGCTGCGGGACGAGAGTCTGCCGCCGGATGTCTCCGGGCTCTACATTGGGGGCGGTTTCCCGGAGCTGTACGCCGCGGAACTGGCGGAAAATAGCTCCCTCCGGGAAGCGGTAAGGGCGGCCGCCGGGCGGGGGATGCCCGTTTACGCCGAGTGCGGCGGGCTGATGTACCTGGGCCGGAGCCTCCGGGACCTGGAAGGCAGGGAATACCCGATGGCCGGCGCCATCCCGGTCTCTTCCCGCATCGACAGTCCGCGTCTCAGCCTGGGCTACCGGACGGTAGAGGCCCTGAACGACAGTCCTGTCCTGCGGCGGGGGGAGATGGTGCGGGGACACGAGTTCCACTGGTCCGTTCTGGAAGACGGCGCCGGAACCGGTAACGCCTACCGGGTCCTGGCAAAGGACGGCGGCGAGTCCCGCCGGGAAGGTTTCCGGGAGCCGAACCTGCTCGCCTCCTATATTCACCTTCACCTGGGCAGCCGGCCGGAGATGGCCTCCCGTTTTGTGGAGAACTGCCGCCGGTTCCGTGACGGGGACAAGCAGGGGCGGAGATAATCGGCGGCAGGCCTTCGTTCCCCCTGACGTCCCGGCAGCCTCCTGATTTCATAGCCGGGGAAAATGTCATACTTTTGTAATATTTCCCGCTGATTTTATATGATAATTTTACCGGTGGCCTGTTAGGATGGGGCGTAACTGTAGCCGGGACGGAGGGTGAAAAATGTCAACCATGCGCTTATACGGCGGCAGCATAGCGGTTATTTCCGGAGGCTATTCCCTGTATCTTTCCACTACCGGCATGGTCATGAACGCGCCGGCGTGGCTGATGTTCGCGCTGGGGCTTATCGTGATTGCGCACGGGGTGGTGCTTTTCACGCCGGCCGGGGAACGGCTGGGTGTAAGCAGCGGCATCGCGATGCTCGTTTATTCCGTCCTGATGCTGGCAAACCAGGGCTGGATGGTAGCGATGGGGCCGACCATGGGAATGGGAGATGATATGATGACCGGTACCATGGGCTGGGACCCGGGGATGGTAGCCATAGCCCTGCTGATGTTAATCAGCGGGCTGATAATGACGGCGCGCAGCGACATGATGTAGCCGGGGCCGGGCTGGGGGAGAGACGGCAGCACCGGCACTGGCCTATGCTCATGAAGGAAGATAAAGCCTGTGGAGATGATTTTAACCGACAGCAAGGCGAAAATAGCCCAAGTTTACCATTGACTACCCGAAACTGAGGCTAAAACGGGTAAATCGGG
>CAZTMR010000091.1:0-2751 GCA_964615345.1 uncultured Dehalococcoidaceae bacterium
GGCATCGCCTGCGGCAAAGGCCGGGCCGTCCTCTTCAAAAAAGGGGAAAAGGTGGGGGTGGTGGAGGAAAAAGACTTCCTCCCGGCGCTGATGCGGGAGGTGGAGAGCCTTTAAGCTGTGGGAGCAGGTTTCTTTTAGAACTGGGCTTTCCCTGTTAGCAAAGGGAGGACACTGTCAGAGAGAGTTTTACCCCCGCCCTCTTTCCTCCCGGCTCCATTTCTGGTATGCTGGATTAGAAAATATCCCGTAGCGCAGCTCCCGCGCACCGGACCTTACTGCGGAACCTGACGGCGCCGGCCTGACCGGGCTGGCCCCTTTATCTTTCCGCCGGCCGGAAACGCTTTTAGACTTTGCTATCCGGGGAGACTGTTTTATGAAAATCTCGGCCCGTATGTCCCGGCTGGGCACGGAGACCGCCTTTGAAGTGCTGGCCAGAGCCCAGGCTCTGGAGGCGGAAGGCAGGGACATCATCCATATGGAAATCGGCGAACCGGACTTTGAAACCCCGGCAAATATCCGCGCCGCCGGCGTGGACGCTTTAAACAGAGGCCTCTCTAACTACTGTAACGCCCAGGGCATTGTTCCCCTCCGCGCTGAAATCTCCCGGATGCTGGAGCGCACCCGTGGCCTGATTGTGGACCCTGCCCGCGTCGTCGTCACCACGGGCGCCAAGCCGGTTATGTTCTATTCCCTTCTCGCCCTGCTCGAAGCCGGAGACGAAGCGGTTTACCCGGACCCCGGCTTCCCCATCTATGAGTCCGTCATCCGCTTCGCCGGCGCCACCCCTGTGCCTGTTCCCCTCCGGGAAGAACGCGGTTTCCGCTTTGATATTGATGAGTTGCGGGCGAAAATCACTCTCCGCACCCGCCTCATCATCCTCAACTCCCCCCACAATCCCACTGGCGGCGTCCTCACCGAGGCGGACATCCGCGCCGTCGCCGAAATCGCCCTGGAAAATGACATCACCGTCCTCTCTGACGAGATATACGAGCACATTGTTTATGGACGGAAACCTTTCAGCATCGCCAGCGTTCCCGGTATGCTGGACCGGACCATCCTTTTCAGCGGTTTTTCCAAGACCTACGCTATGACCGGCTGGCGCCTGGGCTACGGAGTGCTGCCGCCGGAGCTGGTGGGGCCGGTGGTGCGCCTGGTGGTAAACAGCGTCTCCTGCGCGCCGCCGTTCGTCCAGCACGCCGGCATTGAGGCGCTCACCGGACCGCAGGATAGCATCCCGGCCATGGTCAACGATTTCCGGGAAAGGCGTGACCTCCTCGTGGACGGGCTGAACCGCCTTCCCGGTATAAGCTGCCGTTGTCCGGAAGGCGCTTTTTACGCCTTTCCCGGCGTAAAACAGCTCAAAATCGGCTGCGCTGAGCTGGCGGACATCTTGCTCCAGAAGGCCGGTGTCGCCGTTCTTCCCGGCACTCATTTCGGCGCCTGCGGTGACGGCTATCTCCGGATTACCTACGCCGTCTCCCGGGCGAAAATCGTTGACGCCCTGGACCGCATGGGCCGGGTCATCGCGGAAATCGCTACCTGAGACGCCGTCCCGCGCCGGGGGAATGAAATTAGTGCCCGGTTGGGTTAGAATACAGACGGTAAGATTACAGAAGATTGGAGTCAACCGTGCGTCTTTCACAGCTTTTCGGTAAAACACTGCGGGAAGTCCCCACTGAGGCGGATACCGCCAGCCATCGCCTGCTTCTCCGTGCCGGTATGATGGGCCAGGTAGCCGCCGGGGTTTACTCTTACCTGCCTCTGGGCTGGCGCGTGCTCCGCAAGATAGAGAACATCATCCGCGAGGAGATGGATGAAGCCGGCGGCCAGGAGATGAGCATGCCCGTCCTCCAGCCCCTCGAGCTCTGGCAGCTTACCGGGCGCGACCTAGCTTTCGGCGAAGGGCTGTTCCGGCTCGCTGACCGGCGGGAAAGGCCGCTGGTGCTGGGCCCCACCCACGAGGAAGTCATCACCCAGCTGGTCAGCCGCAACGTGCAGAGCTACCGTGACCTCCCCAAATTGCTCTACCAGATTCAGACCAAATTCCGTGACGAGCCCCGTCCCCGCGGCGGGCTGATGCGGGCGCGCGAGTTTGCCATGAAAGACCTCTACAGCTTTGATGTCGACGAAGCCGGGCTGGAAGTCAGCTATCAGAAAATGCTCCGGGCTTACCGCAATATTTACCGGCGCTGTGGCTTGCCCTCGCTCCTCGTTGAAGCCGATAGCGGTGCCATCGGCGGCAAGGACTCCCACGAGTTTATCGTCGTCGCCGATACCGGAGAGGACGAAGTCGTCTATTGCGATAACTGCCAGTACGCCGCCAACGCGGAGAAGGCCGGGAGCCAGAAGCGCCGGCTGCACCCGGAAAAGCCCCTGCCCCTGGAAGAAGTGGCCACGCCGGGCGTGACCACCATCGAAGAAGTTTCCGCTTTCCTCGGCGTCTCCCCGGACCATACTATCAAGATGGTCTTTTACGCTGCGGACGGGCAGATTGTCTTCGCCGTTATCCGCGGCGACCTGGAAATAAACGAGACCAAGCTGAAGAACGTCCTGCGCTGCCTGGACCTGCGCCTGGCCACGGAAGCCGAAGTTGCCCGGGCCGGCATCGTCGCCGGTTCGGCGTCGCCGGTCGGTCTCCAGGGTATCAGGGTGGTCGCTGATGACTCCCTGACCCCGGAGATTAACTACGTCGCCGGGGGCAACAAGCCGGATACCCACATCAAGAATGTGAACTATCCCAGGGACTTTCAG
>CAZTMR010000092.1:0-2706 GCA_964615345.1 uncultured Dehalococcoidaceae bacterium
CACGTCAAAGGGGCAGGAGCGGACGCAGGTGAGGCAGGCGACGCACTTGTCCGGGTCGACCACGGAGACCACCCCGCCCACCATGAGGTAGGGCCGGGAGAGAACGGTGACCGCCCGGGATACCGCCCCGCGCGCCTGCACGATGGACTCCGAGATGAACTTGGGGGAGTGGGCCAGTCCGCAGAGGTACATACCGTCGTTAACGAAATCGAGCGGGCGCAGCTTCATATGGGCTTCCATAAAGAAGCGGTCCTGGGTGAGGGGGAGCTTCAGACGGGTGGCCAGCTCCTCGGCGTCTTCCCGGGGGCGTATGGCTGCGCTCAGCACCAGCCGGTCCGGCTCGAGCAAAACGTCCGCGTCCAGCACGGAATCGAACACCCTGACCTTCAGCCGTCCGTTTTCTTCCGAGACTTCCGGCTTATTTTCCGGCTGGTAGCGGATAAAGGTTACTCCTTTTTCGCGGGCTTCTTTGTAGAGGAGCTCGTTCATGCCGTAGGTGCGCATATCCCGGTAGAGGATGTAGACTTCCATTTCCGGACGGAGTTCCTTCAGTCTGATGGCGCCGGTGACGGCCTGGGTGCAGCAGACCCGGCTGCAGTACATATGGTCGCCTTCGCGGGAGCCGACGCACTGTATCATCACCACCGAGTCCATCCGGCCGATTTCCTTTCCGCCGTCAGCGAGCTTCTGCTCCAGTTCGAGCTGGGTGAGGACTTTGTCCGACCGGCCGTAGAGGTACTCGTCCGGGCGGTGTTCCGTGCCGCCGGTGGCCATAATGACCACGCCGTGCTCCACGGGTATGACATCGCCGTTTTCGACGGTGACCTCGGTGGTGTAGTTGCCCAGGAAGCCGGAGAAGCTTTTCACTGCCGCGCCGCGGTAAACGGTGATGCGGGGCTCTTTTTCCACCCGCTCCACCAGTGAGGCGAGCAGGGCCTGCGGGTCAGAACCGTCCGCGGTGAAGCGGATGCGGCGCAGGTTGCCGCCCAGCTCTTTTTCTCTTTCCACCAGGACGGACTCGTAGCCCTGGTCCGCCATCTCCAGCGCTGCGGTCATCCCGGAGAGGCCGCCGCCGATAACGAGGGCGCGGCGGGTTACTTCCACCGGCGATTCGTGCAGCGGTTCCAGGGTGAAGGCGCGGGCGGCGGCCATCCGGACCAGGTCCCTGGCCTTATCGGTGGCTTCCGGCAGGTGGGTGGCATGCACCCAGGAGCACTGGTCCCGGATGTTGGCCATCTCAAAGAGGTATTTGTTCAGGCAGCCTTCCCGGATGGTGTCCTGGAAGAGGGGTTCGTGGGTGCGGGGGCTACAGGAAGCCACCACCACCCGGTTTAGCTCTTTCTCTTTTATGGCGTTGATTATCTTGTTCTGGGTGTCCGTGGAGCAGGTGTACAGGTTTTCTTCGGCGTGCACCACGTGGGGCAGGGTGGCGGCGTATTCGACTACGGAGGGGACGTCCACCACGCGGGCGATATTGGAGCCGCAGCGGCAGACGAAAACGCCGATGCGCGGTTCCCGGGCGCTGGTGTCTATCTCGTCAGGGTATCGTTTATCGGTAACCAGGGTGCCGCGGGCTTCGGCGATGTCCCGCGAGGCGAGACAGGCGGCGCTGCTGGCGCTCATCACCGATTCCGGGATGTCCATGGGGGTTTCAAACGCGCCGGCGACATAGATGCCCTGGCGGGAGGTGACATTGGGCGCCAGTTCTTCCGTCCGGCAGAAGCCGAAGCGGTCAAGCTCGATGCCGAGCTTTTCCGCCAGTTCCGCGGTGCTCGCCGAGGGCTGGAGCCCCACGGAAAGCACCACCAGGTCAAACTCCTCTTCTACTTTACCGCCGTCTGCGCCGGTGAACTCCAGGAGCAGGTTTTGGCTCTGCTGGAGTTCCCTGATGCCGGAGGGGATGCCCTTGACGTAACGGACGCCGAATTTTTCCCGGGCCGATTCATAATAGCGCTCGAAGCCTTTGCCGAAGGCGCGGAGGTCATTGTAGAAGATGGTGGGCTGGATGGAGCTTTCATGCTCCCGGGCGATAATCGCTTCCTTGGTGGCGTACATACAGCAGACCGAGGAGCAGTATTCCCGGCCGCAGGTCTCGTCCCGCGAGCCGACGCACTGAATCCAGGCGATTTTTACCGGGTGCGCGCCGTCCGAAGGACGGGTTATTTTGCCCATAAAGGGGCCGGAGGCGGAGAGGATGCGCTCGAACTCCAGGCTGGTGACTACGTTGGCCATACGGCCGTAGCCGTATTCGCCTTTGACGGCGGCGTCGAACGGTTCAAAGCCGGGAGCAAGCACCAGCGAGCCGACCGGCAGTTCCACCGTTTCTTCGGTCATGGTGTGGTCTATGGCTTTGGCCTGGCAGACGGATACGCACTGGAGACACTCGCTGCAGAGGCCGCAATTCAGGCACCGCTCGGCTTCGGCCTTCGCCTCGGCTTCGGTATAGACGGGGCTTATTTCGTCAAAGCTGGAGACCCGTTTCTCCAGCGGGATGAAGCTGATATCGGTCCGTTTTTCCCTTTCGTGCTTGCCGGAGGGCAGCGGCGCGGGCTCTTCTTTGTCCGTCTCGCGCCCTTCTCTCAGGTCAGCGCCGGCGAGGTAGCGCTGGATGGAGACTGCGGCGTCATGCCCGTGCTTGATGGCCTCCACGGCGGACCTGGGTCCGGTGACGCCGTCGCCGCCGGCGAAGACGCCTTCCTCGCCGGT
>CAZTMR010000093.1:0-2444 GCA_964615345.1 uncultured Dehalococcoidaceae bacterium
GACACCTGCCGGACCCTCCAAACCCTATCTGTCTAATCTTAAGGGTGCATTCCAGACCCTCCAAACCCTATCTGTCTAATCTTAAGGGTGCATTCCACAAAGAGGTCGATGTAGTAATACGACTAAGCTTTTCTTTCTCTACAAATTCAGGTTTAAAGTCAAACCTTTCCCAGAAGTTCTGCCGCGCTAAATAACCTTTAGCAACAATATTATTCGGTGGCACTACCGAGCACGCTTTTCCGTAGTAGTTGTAGTGGCGTAGAAACATCCCTAGATATACCAAGGCGAAGGGCCTAAAGAACGTTACGGCCTCCAGATTAACAAGTGGTTGCTCACTATCAGTAGCTTGAGCACAAAAAGTCTCCCTACTGTTCCAGAAGTCGTCCAAAATTAGGACTTAAGAAACAAAGCCAAGCGTCTTCAGAGAGTAATCCCGCCTCTTTGCTCTCGAAAAGACCGGTTTCTCCCGGAAAGGGCCTTGAACTGCTATAATGAAGGCGGAGGAGTTAGACCGGAAAATGACCACGGCCCGGCTTGTGCTGGCAATTATCAGTACCCTGGCGGTGGAAGCCGCGCTCTTTGCCGTCTGGCGCTGGGTGCTGCCGGAATGGGGCATTGAAATCCCCTTTGCCGTGCTCATCGCGGTGATGGTCGGCTGGGCGGTCTTTTCCGTGGTCGAGTTCTGGGTGGTTACCCGCCTCCTGAGAACGCAGACGATGACCGGCCTGCCCACCATGCTGGGCACCAGGGGAAAGGCGGTATCTCCTCTCCACCCGGAAGGCCTGGTCCGGATTAAGGGTGAGCTCTGGAGCGCGGAAGCCATCGAACACTACATGGACAGCGGAGAGCCGGTCCTGGTCGTCGGCCAGGACGGCCTGAAGCTCATTGTGCGCCGGGCGGCGACGCGCTAAAACCGGGACTACACGTTGAAAAGAAAGTTTATCACGTCCCCGTCTTTTACCGGGTATTCCTTGCCCTCCAGTCTCAGCCGCCCTTTTTTCCGCGCCTCGGAGAGGCTGCCGCACTCTGTCAGGTCTTCATAGCTGACTACTTCCGCCCGGATGAACCCCTTTTCCATATCGGTATGGATTTTCCCCGCCGCCCTGAGCGCGCTGGTGCCCTCCGGGATAGACCACGCCCGGGCTTCCTCCGGGCCCATGGTGAAAAATGATACCAGCCCCAGCAGCTCGTAAGACAGTCGGATTACCCGGTCCCGCCCCGATTCCTCGATGCCGAACTCGGCGCGGAAGTCCGTTGCCGCTTCCTCATCCAGGCGGGACAGCTCCATTTCCAGCTTGCCGCAGAGGGTAATCAGGCGGCACTTTTCCCGCGCGTAACGCTCGTTCAGCTCCGCCTCGAGTTCACCTGCCGCCGCCAGTTGCTCCTCCCCGATGTTGACCACCGTCAGCAGCGGCTTGGCCGTCAGCAGCTGGTAGTTGGTCACCAGCCGGACTTCGGTCGGCGTCATTTCCAGCCCGCGGAGCGGCACTTCTCTTTCCAGGCTGGCCTTGAGCTTTGCCAGCGCTTCCTGCTCCTGGAGGAACGCCGGCCGTTCGGCGGGCTTGGCTCCTTTCGTCGCCGTCCGCAGGCGCTCCATCCGGCGCTCGATGATGACCAGGTCGGAGAAAACCAGTTCCAGGTCCATGGCGGCGATATCCCGGTCCACGTCCAGGCTGCCCTCGGGATGGGGCAGGCGGTCATCCGGAAAGGCGCGTACCACGTTTATCAGGCTGTCCGCGTTGTTCAGCCGGTTCAGCAGCTCCCCGCCGATTCCCCCATCTCTGGCCAGGCTTTTCACCGAGGCGCCGATATCGATATACCTCACCTCGGCGGGGACGATGCGTTTGGCGCCGGACATCTCCGCCAGCGCTGGCAGCCGCGGCTCCGGTACCTTGGCGGTACCCAGGTGTGATGCCGGGCTTTCCCCGCTGTAACCCCCCGTCCCGGCCTCGCCGCCGGTCAGCGCGTTGAAAACGGTGGTCTTGCCGCTCTGGGGCAGCCCCACCACCCCGATATCTAAGCTCATCGGCCTGCCCGCATCAGGAATGACTGGTCCTTTTAATCACTTCCCGCGCTTTCTTCAGAGCCAGGTCCCTCTCCTTGGTAATCAGAGACTCATTGGCGGCCAGCTCCAGCAGCACCAGCAGCGCATCGTGTGTGGAGTTAACCCCCAGTTGTTCGATGGCCCTGGTCCTCAACTCGGAGGGTAGCTTCAGGTCAGCGGCGATTCCCGCCAGTTTTTTCAGTTCTTCCGGTACTTCTGCCATCGGTTCACCTCTATGTTCCGGCCCTCTCCCGCGGAATTGTGTGCCGTTAATCGGTTTACTCTCTGTGCGATTATTCCTTAACAGGTCTTATTTGTCAATAATGTCCTCCCGGACGCACCCGCATGTTAGGAAAAGTTGAAAAGTGAACTGCTGTAAAATTCAAAAGTGAACTCCTGG
>CAZTMR010000094.1:0-2160 GCA_964615345.1 uncultured Dehalococcoidaceae bacterium
AGCGCTTTGAGCTGCGGCAGGCGGGCCATGCTGCCGTCTTCGTTCAATATCTCGCAGATGACCCCCGCCGGAAACAGCCCGGCCATCCGGGCGAGGTCGACTATCGCCTCGGTGTGCCCGGCCCTGGCCAGCACGCCGCCCTCCCGGGCGCGCAGCGGAAACATGTGCCCCGGCTGGACCAGGTCTTCCGGTGTGGTCAGCGGGTCAACCACCGCCCGCACCGTCTCCGTCCGGTCGGCGGCGGAAATGCCGGTATCGACCCGGTGCTTGGCTTCGATCGATACCGTGAAAGCGGTGGTGAATTTGGACGTGTTGCGCTGCACCATCAGCGGTATTTTCAGCTCGTCCAGGCGCTTTCCGGTGGTAGGCAGGCATATCAGCCCCCTCCCGTGCTGCGCCATGAAATTGATCGCCTCGGCGGTGACCCTCTCGGCCGCCATCGCCAGGTCACCCTCGTTTTCCCGGTCTTCGTCATCAACGATGATGACCATCTTGCCGGCTCTGATATCTTCGATTACTTCCTTTATTCGAGTCGGTTCCATATTCCCCTTCTCAGCTTGCCGAGAAGCCGTGCTCCTCCAGAAATTCAGCGGTTATTCCGGTGCCCTGCGCCTGAGAACGGGCAAACTGGGCCACGTATTTGCCGATGATGTCCGCCTCCAGGTTGACGATGTCTCCCACCCTCTTTTCCCCCAGCGTGGTGCTTTGCCCGGTATAAGCCACTACGGAAACCCGGAATGACTTCTCGTCCCGGTCAATTATCGTCAGGCTGATACCGTCCACGGTGATAAACCCCTTGGGTACCGTATAGTGCATCACTTCGGCGGGGGCTTCGATTCGTAAAACATCGGCTCCGCCTTCCGGAGTTACCGCCGCTATTCTCCCCGTATCGTCGATGTGCCCCTGCACCAGGTGGCCTCCCATCGGCTCTCCCAGAGCCAGCGCCCGCTCCAGATTCACCCGGTCTCCGGGGCTCAGTTCCCCCAGGTTCGTCCGTCGCAGCGTCTCCGGCATCACGTCCACCGCAAAGAAGTTATCATTGAAGCCGGTCACCGTCAGGCACACCCCGTTTACCGCCACGCTGTCCCCCCGCTTCATCCCCGCCGTTACCCTCTCCGCGCTGACCTCCAGCCTTCCGGTGGTGACTGACCTGACGGTACCCGTTTCCTGGACAATTCCGGTAAACACGCTGTTACCTTAACATAACTGTATTGGTTAACTTTATTCTAACACCTCGCCGGGGAAAAGTGAAATGACCGGGAGCTGTCCGGGAGAACTCAAAGGGAAGCAAGCCGCAGCGTTTAATCTATCCCGTACACCACCTGCACTGACAGTCTTATCTCCATTTCCCCCGGGCTTATTTCCGTAGGCGCCGTCTGTGCCGGCATCATCGCTTCGGTAAAAGCCGGTCGTGGCGCCGGCCCGGACACGCCGCTCTCGTTAATGTAGCTCGGCGGGCCCAGCTTGACGTTGCCCAGTTTGGCCAGCTGCTTCGCCTTGGCTTCGGCGTCGGCCATTGCCTTCTCCCTGGCCTCTTCTTTATAGGCCTCAGGGTCGTCAACTGTAAAGCTGATGTCGTTGATGCGGATGAGGTCGCCCCCCGCCGCCGCCACCGCGTCGATGACTTTCCCCGCCTCATCCACTTTCCGCACCTTGACCGTTACCGTATTGATTACCCGGTAGCCGATTACCTCTTCCGCCTGTTTCTCTTCTGACCGTCTTCTCATCGGAGAGATGCGGAACTGCGTCGTCTTTATGTCCCGGTCGCTGGTGCCGTACCGGTCCAGCTCGGCTTTCACTGCCGCCATCGCTGTGGCTGCCTGGCCCTGTGCCTCCGCCACTGTCTCCGCTTCGGCTTCCACTCCCAGGTTCAGCAGGGCGATGTCCGGCACCACGGTTAAGGAGCCTTCTCCGGTTACCCATATCCCGGTGTTCTGCTGGCTCAGCCTCAAGCTGCCGCTCTCTGCGCCTGTGCTCGGCCCTCCGGAACTCGTCGGCGGACTCAGCGTTTCACAGCCGCTCGCCCCCGCCAGTACCGCCGCCAGCAGTAAAACACCCGCCGTCACTAGCTTCCATCTCATCTTGGAACTCCCTCCCCGGTGCGTCCGACTCGATACTCGCCTCTACCGGAAAGTATAGCCAGCGGTCGCCGGAAAATCA